>JAGIAU010000173.1 GCA_017744755.1 Microbacteriaceae bacterium | reverse complement strand
GGCTGACGACGCTGTGGACCGTCGTGCTGCCGAACATCCGCCGCGGCATCGTCGCGGCCTCGTTCATCACCGTCGCGGTCGTGCTCGGCGAGTACACGATCGCCCTGCTGCTGAACCGGCAGAACCTGCAGACCGCGATCGTCATGGTCTCCAAGTTCGACCCCTTCGCCCCCGTCATCGTCGCGCTGCTCTCGCTCGCCTTCGGCTTCGTGCTGCTGCTCGTGCTCGGCCGGGTCTCGGCGCCCAGGACCTCCCGCCCGCCCAGGAAGAAGAAGTGATGCAGAAGTCCATCGTCGTCGCCCCCGCCGTCGAGCTCCGCAACGTCGTCAAGGCCTATCCGGGCCTGCGCGCCCTCGACGACCTCGACCTCGTGCTCGCGCCCGGCGAGTTCGTCGCCCTGCTCGGACCGTCCGGCTGCGGCAAGACGACGGCGCTGCGCTCCCTCGCGGGCCTCGAGACGATCACCTCCGGCCGGATCGAGGTCGACGGCCGCGACGTGACCCGTCTGCCGACGAACCAGCGCGACATGGGCATGGTGTTCCAGGCGTACTCGCTCTTCCCCCACATGACCGCGCTGGAGAACGTCGAGTACGGCCTCCGGATGCGCCGCGTCGGGCGGGCGGAACGCGCGGAGCGCGCGATGGAGGCGCTCGCCCTCGTCGGCCTCGAGGGCCGGGAGGGCCGCTACGCCCACCAGCTCTCCGGCGGCCAGCAGCAGCGCGTCGCGCTCGCCCGTGCGCTCGTCATCCGCCCGAAGGTGCTCCTGCTCGACGAGCCGCTCTCCGCGCTCGACGCGAAGGTCCGCGTGCAGCTCCGCGAGCAGATCCGCCGCATCCAGACGGAGCTCGCTATCACGACGCTCTTCGTGACGCACGACCAGGAGGAGGCGCTCGCCGTCGCCGACCGCGTCGCCGTCATGAACGCGGGCCGCATCGAGCAGATCGGCACGCCCGAGGAGCTCTACGCGACGCCGCGGACGGCCTTCGTCGCGGACTTCGTCGGGCTATCGAACCGCGTGCCCGGCGAGCTCGCGGGCGGCACGGTCACGGCCTACGGAACGTCCTTCCCGCTGCTCGGCGAAGGCGTCGCCGACGGTCCGGTGCTCGCCTTCGTGCGGCCGGAGGACGTGCGCTTCGCCGCGGCAGGCGCCGCAGGCGGCCTACCGGCGACGGTCGTGACCTCAAGCTTCCTCGGCTCGCTCCGCCGGACCCAGGTGCGCCTCGCCGACGGGACCCTCGTGAGCGTGCAGCACGACGCCGCCGACGCGCATGCGCCCGGCGACGAGGTCCGGATCGCCTTCGCCGGCCGCCCGGTGAGCGCGAGCGCCCGCGCGTAGCAGCCGGGCCGGTCCCGGCGTCCGATCAGCCGAGCGGGACGACGTAGGAGTCGACCTCGGCGATCAGCTCGCCCCGGAACGTGAAGAGGTCGTTGTACGCGAACCGGAACGCGCCCGTCTCGCGGTGGCGTCCCTGCCCGGTCCCCGTGACGACGACGACGTCGCCGGCCTCGAGCATCCGATCGGCCTCGAGCAGCGGACTGCCCTCGAAGGCGGGGTGCTCGATCTCGCCGTCGAACTCGGCCTTGCCTCGCGTGGTCCGCGCTCCGTGGATCCGCCAGACCACGTCCTCGGTCAGGAGGGCGAGGACGGCCTCATGGTCGCTGCGCCGGAAGCCGTCCAGGTAGCGGTGGACGGCCTGCTGCCGGTCACTCACCGGCGTCGCCTCTCCCCGGCCCGGTCGCATCGGTCAGGAGCGCCGCGAGTCGTTCGAGGATGCCGCGCAGGCCGACGCGGGCCTGCTCGGTCCGCAGGTCGGGCGGGAGGGCGCGCTGATGCACCACGACCGTCGTCCCGTCGCCGGTCGGTTCCAGCCGGACCTCCGTCAGGAGCCCGGAGTCCGGCGAGCTGAAGCTCAGCAGCCGCGGCGCCTCGATGACCTCGTAGCGGAAGCGGAGCGGATGGCTGCAGCCATCCGCTCCGGCCGTGTCGAGCTGGAAGGCGCCGCCGACCCGCAGGTCGACGACGACCGAGCCGGGGCGGATCGTCGCGTGCTCACCGCCCCAGAACGCGGCGAGATGCTCGGGCGTCGTGAACATCGTCCACACCAGCGCAGGACCGGTGTCGAGGTACCGGGTGGCGATCAGCTCGTCGCCGTCGAGGGTCGTCCGCGTCGTCATCGCCCCTCCTGGATCGCCGCCAGGTGCCCTTCGAGCCGGTCGAGGCGCGAGTCCCACGCCCGGCGCTGCTCGGTGATCCAGTCGGCGAGCTGCTGCATGCGCTCGACGTTGAGCCGGCACGGCCGGCGCTGCCCGTCGACTCGCTGGAGGATCAGGCCGCGACTGCGGAGGATGCCCACGTGGCGGGACACCGCCTGGTGGGTCAGGCGGAACGGCTCGGCGAGCTCGCCGACGGTCGCCTCGCCTTGCGAGAGGCGTCGGATGATGGCCCGGCGGGTCCGATCGGCGAGGGCGTCGAAGGCCGCGTCCAGGTCCTCTTCGAGGTCGATCGTCGTCGGCACGGCGTCATCATATTCGCAATGATCCGCTTGTGCAACGAATCCATTGCATGAACGAGCGGCGGTGGCCGGGCTCAGTCGCCGAGCACGCGGCGGGTGTAGGCGTTCGCGAACACGCGCTCCGGGTCGAGCCGGTCGCGGACGGCGAGGAAGTCGCCGAAGCGCGGGTAGGCCGGTGCGAGGTCCGCGGCCGTGCGCGTGTGCAGCTTGCCCCAGTGCGGGCGGCCGTCGTGGGCCCGGAGGATCGCCTCCGCCGCCGCGAAGTACGCCGAGTGGTCCTCGCGGTGGTACCGGTGCACGGCGACGTAGGCGCTCGGGCGGCCGTAGGCGGTGCTGAGCCAGTTCTCGTCGGCCGCTGCGACCCGCAGCTCGACGGGGAAGGAGATCCGCCAGCCTCGCTCGTCGATCACCCGGCGGAGCTCGCGGACCGCGGCCGGAAGCGCCTCCGCGGGCAGCGCGTACTCCATCTCCTTGAAGCGCACGCGCCGCGGGCTCGTGAACACCTCGTAGGAGGGCGCCGTGAACTCGCGGTTGCCGTAGACCGAGGCGACGAGGCGGTTGATCCGCGGCGTGACGGCGGGGACGGCGAGACCGAGCGCCGAGACGAGCCAGAGGGCGCCGGAGCCCATCGCCTCGTCCTCCCACCAGTTCGCGAGCGCGGAGAGCGGGCGGTACGGGGCGTCGGCGGGCAGCCGCGTGTTCGTCTTCGTCGAGATCGTCGCCGTCGACGGCCACCAGTATCCCTCGTAGTGATCGTTCGCCGCCGCCGTCTCGAGGAAGCCGTCGAGCACCTCGTCGAACGGCGCGGGCCGCTCGACCGCGTGCAGCAGATACGCCGGCACGCACTGGACCTCGACCTCCACGAGCACGCCGAGCGCGCCGATCCCGAGGCGGACCGCCGGGAGCAGCTCGGCATGCTCGGACTCCGAGACGCGCAGCAGCTCCCCGGCCGCCGTCACGAGCGTCACCGCCGTCAGCTGGGTGGCGAGGCCGCCGAATCGCGCGCCGGTGCCGTGCGTGCCCGTGCTCGTCGCGCCGGCGAGCGTCTGGCGGTCGATGTCGCCCATGTTGGCGAGCGCGAGGCCGTGCGGGGCGAGGAGGGCGGGCAGCTGGTGGAGGTTCGTCCCGGCGCCGAGCACGACCCGGCCGCGCGCCGCGTCGACCGCGAGGACGCCGTCGATCGCCGAGACGTCGAGGAGCACGCCGTCCGTGAGCGCCGCGTCGGTGAAGCTGTGGCCGGCCCCGATCGCCTTGACCGGGAGTCCCCGCTCGCGGGCCCGGCGGACGACGGCGACGACCTCGTCGACGCTCCGCGCGTGCACGATCTCGGCGGGGCGCGCGCTCGCCGAGCGGCCCCAGTTGACGACGGTCGTCCGGCCGGCGCGGACGCCGGAGCCGAGCGCGGTCACAGGAACGCCTTCCCCTCGCCGCGGTACGTCGGCAGCTCGTCGATGACGACGCCGTCGGCGACGACATGGAGGGCGTTCAGGTGCTCGGCGATCTCGCCCGCCTTGGTGTGCCGGAACCAGACCCGGTCTCCGGGGCGCAGCCCTGCCGCCGCAGGGCCGCGGAGCGGCGTCTGCACTTCCCCGGCCGCCTCGCGCGGGAGGTACGCGAGCCCCTCCGGCCAGACCGCGAGCGGCAGCCGGTCCGCAGCCGGAGGGCCGGAGGCGATCCAGCCGCCGCCGAGGACGGTCGCGATGTCCGGCGTCGGGCGGCGGACGACGTCGAGCGCGAACGCGGCGGCCGGGGCCGGGGTGAAGTGCCGGTAGTGGTCGAAGAGGTGCGGACCGAGGAGCCCGGATCCGGCGGCGACCTCGGTGACGCTGCCGTCCGCATGCGTCGACTCGACCGAGCCGGTCCCGCCGCCGTTCACGAACTCGAGCTCGGCGACCTCGCGGACGAGCCGGACCGCCTCGCCGCGGCGCGCCGCGAGCTCGCGCGCGGACGCGGCCTGCA
>JAGIAU010000172.1 GCA_017744755.1 Microbacteriaceae bacterium | reverse complement strand
ATCGTCGACGGCGTGCCGCGCACGCTCTCGATCGACCAGTTCATCTCGCTGTGGATCGACCACCAGATCGAGGTCATCGTCCGCCGCACCCGCTACCGGCTCGCCGAGGCGGAGAAGCGCGCCCACATCCTGCGCGGCTACCTCAAGGCGCTCGACGCGCTCGACGAGGTCATCGCCCTGATCCGCCGCTCGCCGACCGTCGACGAGGCGCGTTCCGGTCTCCAGGACCTCCTCGACATCGACGAGCTGCAGGCGAACGCGATCCTCGAGCTGCAGCTGCGTCGCCTCGCCGCCCTCGAGCGGCAGAAGATCCTCGAGGAGCACGACGCGATCGAGGCGAAGATCAAGGACCTCAACGAGATCCTCGGCAGTCCGACCCGGCAGCGCTCGATCATCTCGGAGGAGCTGACCGAGATCGCCGGCAAGTTCGGCGACGACCGGCGCACCGAGATCCTCCTCGGCTTCGACGGCGACGTGTCCGTCGAGGACCTCATCCCCGAGGAGGAGATGGTCGTCACCGTCACGCGCGGCGGCTACGTCAAGCGGACGCGCTCCGACAACTACCGCTCGCAGCATCGCGGCGGCAAGGGCGTCAAGGGCGCGCAGCTGCGGGCCGACGACATCGTCGAGCACTTCTTCGTCACGACGACGCACCACTGGCTGCTGTTCTTCACGAACGCCGGCCGCGTCTACCGGGCGAAGGCGTACGAGCTGCCCGAGGGCGGCCGCGACGCGAAGGGGCAGCACGTCGCGAACCTGCTCGCCCTCCAGCCCGACGAGGAGATCGCGCAGATCCTCGACATCCGCGACTACGCGGTGGCGAAGCACCTCGTGCTCGCCACAGGCGATGGCCTCGTGAAGAAGACGGCGCTCACCGAGTACGACACGAACCGCTCCGGCGGCATCATCGCGATCAACCTGCGCGAGGGCGACTCGCTCGTCTCGGCGATGCTCGCCGACGACGAGGACGACATCCTGCTCGTCTCGCGCAAGGGCATGTCGCTGCGCTTCACCGCGGACGACGAGGCGCTGCGGCCGATGGGCCGCGCGACGAGCGGCGTGAAGGGCATGTCGTTCCGCGAGGGCGATTCGCTGCTGTCCGCCGATGTGCTCCCCGCCGATCGCGGGTCGAGCGGCGCCGAAGGCGAGGCGTCGGGACCCGCCGAAGGCGAGCGATGGGTGTTCACCGTCACCGACGGCGGCTTCGCGAAGCGCTCCGCGATCGCCGAGTACCGCACCCAGGGCCGCGGCGGCCTCGGCATCAAGGTCGCCAAGCTGAACGACGAGCGCGGCGGCCTCGCCGGCGCCATCATCGTCGGCGAGGAGGACGAGGTGCTCGTGGTTCTTGCCAGTGGCAAGGTGGTACGCTCGTCCGTCGCCGAGGTGCGGCCCACCGGCCGGGATTCGATGGGCGTGGTGTTCGCCCGGTTCGACGACGAGGACCGCATCCTCGCCATCGCGCGGAACAGCGAACGACACCTCGACGAGCAGGACATCGGGAAGGACGAGCCGCCAGCATGAGCGTCGCCGAAAAGCTCCAGAAGAAGTCCGGTCGGAGGACCGCGGCGAAGCAGGTCCGGCTCAAGCTGGTCTACATCGACTTCTGGTCCGCGCTGAAGCTCTCGTTCTTCATCGCCCTCACCCTCGGGATCATCACCGTCGTCGTCACGGCGCTGCTGTGGATCGTGCTCAACTCGACCGGCATCTTCGTCGACCTCGACGGGATCCTCGGCGATCTGTTCAACGACCCGACGTTCTCCATCGCGAAGGACTTCTCCTTCTCGAAGGTCATGACCTGGGCGGCCGTCATCGGCCTGGTGAACACCGTCATGTTCACGGTCCTCGGCGCCATTGCCGCGGTGCTCTACAACATGATGGTCAAGATCACCGGCGGCATCCTCGTCGGCTTCACCAACGCGTAGCCAGACATTTCCGGCTCCGGACCTCTGGTAAAGTAGTCCGGTCCCTCGGGGGTATAGCTCAGGCGGTTAGAGCGCTTCGCTGATAACGAAGAGGTCCGTGGTTCAAGTCCACGTACCCCCACCGAACGGTCGAGCCCGGTGCGCAGGCGCCGGGTCTCCCGTCATCACGGCCGGAACGGCCGGGCCGTCGGGAACTGCCTCCGCAGCATGACGCCGATGCCGTCCTCGTCGTTCGAGAGCGTGCGGATCACCTGCGGCGCGACCTCGAGGTCCGGCCTGGCGTTGCCCATGAGCACGCCCACCCCGCTCGCCCCGAGCATCGCCGCGTCCGACTCGGTGTCGCCGAACGCGATGACCTCGTCGAGCCGGAAGCCGGCGGCGGCGCCGAGCAGGGCGAGCGCGCGCAGCTTGACGGCCCCCTCGGAGAACACCTCGATGATCTCCCGGCCGGCGTGCACGAAGAGGGGGAGCGCGAGTCCGCGCGCGCGGGCCGCCGCGTCGGCGATGACGGGCGCCGCGCCGCGCAGCATGACCTTGAAGACGGGCTCGTCGGCGGCGAGCAGCTCGTCGACCGTGCGCTCCGACGGCCAGACCGCCGTGTTCCGCGCCTCGCGCAGCGCCCAGTAGTCGACGTCGCTCACGATCCACTCGTCCCGCGCGTACAGGCCCAGATGCGCGCCGGCCTCGCGAGCCGCGGCGGCGAGCGCGAGCACCTCGTCGCGCGGGATCGGGGTCTCGGCCACATCGCGCAGGCCGTCGGCGGTCCGCTGCTGCACGAGCGCCCCGCCGTAGGTGACGAAGGAGGCGGGCACCCCGAGGCGTTCTTCGACCACCGCCGTCGACTCCGGCCCGCGCGCGGTCACGAGGACGATGCGCGCCCCGTGCTCCGCGACGACCCGGTGGATCTCCGAGCGCGTGAAGTCCAGGATCTGCTTCGTGCTGCTGATGAGCGTCCCGTCGATGTCGAGCGCGACGATCCTGGGCACGGGCATCTGAACAGCGTACTGACGCGGGACGTCCCGACACGGCACAATGCAACGCATGAACGCCCTGGGCATCGCATGACCGATCCGGCCGCCGTCGCGGCATCGCTGCGCGAGCTCGCCGACACCGTCGCCGCCCTCCCGCGCGACATCGAGGCGCGGCTGCGCGAGCGCGACGGCGAGGTGCCGATCGAGATCATCCGCGAGCATGGCGAGATGTGGGCGGCGTGGGCGAGGTATGCGGCGGAACACCCTCCGCGCGCCCCCATCAACCTGTACCGCTCGCTCGCCGTCGTGCGGGAGCTGATCGTGCCGGAGGTGGCCGGTGCCTTCGCCCCGTACCGGGAGCGTTCCGGCGCCCCGATCGTCGTCCGCACGATCATCCGCGCCGAGGCGGTCGTGACCGAGGACGATCGGCTCGCGGTCGACCGCCTGATCGAGGCGGGCGTCGACGTGCGCCTCGCGGCGGACGTTCCGAGCTGGATCTATGCGGACGCGGGGCTCGTCGCCGGCATCCCGCTCGAATGGGGCGAGGACCCGCCGAGCGGGATCATGCTCATCCGCGATCCGGCGCTCAGCACGGCGATCGCCGCGCTGCTCGAGCCGATGTGGGCGGCCGCGGAGCCGTGGCGCGCGCCGACGCATGAATGGACGGACACGCTGCGACTCGCGGCGCTCGGACTGTCCGACACCGCGATCGCGGCCGCGCAGGGCACCTCGCATCGCACGGTCCAGCGGCGCATCGCCGAGGCGATGGCGCACTACCGCGTGCGCTCGCGCTTCGAGCTCGGCGCGGCATGGGAGCGCGCCGCTCGCCCGTCGGCCGGCGACGGGGTCAGTGGAACGTGAGCCCGTACGGCGCGCCCTGCGCGATCATGGTGAGCGTGTCCCCCGCGCAGTCGAACACGACCGGGACCGACCAGTCCGTCGGACCGGGCGGGATCGTCGAGGTGCCGCCCGCCTGACCGTTGATGACGACGTTCGTGTCGACGGTGATCGAGCCCGACCAGGGCGCCGCGGACCGGAGCACGTTGCCGTCGATCGTCCAGGTGCCGCTCGAGCTGCCGCGGTGGTTCGAGAACACCTGCATGCTCAGCCCGTCGCCGAGGTCCACGTCCACCTCCGTCAGGAGCCCGTCGGTCATCACCGTCGTGAGCCCCGCCCCGATCTCGAGCCGCATCGTGCCCGTGACGACGGCGTTCGTCACGTCGATGCCGGCCTCCTGCATGGACATGATGAGCGCGAACTGCATCTCGTTCGTGTCGACGTCCCACGGGCTGCCGTCCTGCAGGCACGCGGCCGTGCCGCCGTCACCGGAGCCGATGTCCTCGCCGGTCGCCTCGCCGCCGGAGGTGTCGCCGGAGCCGCTCCCGTCGCCGCCGGTCCCGGTCGGGCCGCAGCCCGCGACGGCGAGCAGAACGATCATCGCGGCGCTCGCCAACGCGCCGCCTCCCAGTACGCGCATGGCGCCAACGTAGTCCGTCCCGCTCGCGTGCGGCGGGCCGCCGCCTGGCGCATCCCCGCCACGTCACCCCCGCGCCACCGAGCCGTCGTGGGCGCAAACGGTCCGGCTTGCGCCGCGGAGCGAGCC
>JAGIAU010000171.1 GCA_017744755.1 Microbacteriaceae bacterium | reverse complement strand
GCCGGCATCCTCGCCGTCACCGGTGACGCAGCGCCGGACGCACCGGAGGGCACGGAGCTCACCTACCTGCACGGCGTGGCGCTTGCGCCGGGCGAGGACCTGCCGGACGATCTCGACGTCGTGCTGGTCCCGGCCGGGACCTGGGCGGTCTTCCACTCGAGCGGTCCGCACCCGGATGCGCTGCAACGGGTCTGGGCGGCGACCGCGACCGACTGGTTCCCGTCGAACCCGTGGCGGCTTCGCCCGGGTCCGTCCATCGTTCGCTACCTCGAGCTCACGGAGGACGTCGCGACCTGCGAGCTCTGGCTCCCGGTCGAACAGGCCTGATGACGAGCGAGGGATGCAGGCGGATGGCCTGCATCCCTCGTGGTCGGTCTTAGATGCTGTCGCGCCGACCGACGTCCAGGGCGATCAGGACGACGTCGCCGCGCGCGATCACCAGTCAGCGCCCTACGAGGTGCGAAGGCGGCGGTCGAGTTCTTCGGGGTCGCGCCCTCGGTAGTTGACCGCGACTACGTACACGACCGAACCTTCGAGCACCCGATACCAGACGTGATACTTGAACGAGTCGACCGACTCCGGGTGGTGCTCGTCGAACCAGGCCACGACCCGATCGCGGTCACGCCTCGCATTCGGCGTGACTCGGACAGCAAAGATCACACGGTAGGACGGCGTGCGCGAAGCTCGCGCTCGTCCTCGTCGATGCTGACGTAGTCGTCCCGGTTCGCCTCGATCTCGGCCCACCGCGCATCGAGCAGCCCAGCGAAGTCCGGCGAGACATCGACGAGGTCGGCATCGAGGACCGAGCGAAGCTGCGCCTTGTCCTCAAGCGCCAGTTGCTTCACCTGCTCCAGGAGCGCCGGATTCACCATGCCGTCATGGTAGCCCTGGCCCCCGACACGGGCTAAGACACCCGCTTCGCGAACCAGTGCGTCGCGTTCCCGTTGTCGTTGTACGGCGGGATCTCGGCGTAGCCCGAGGTGCGGTAGAGCTGCTGCGCGGCCTCGAGGGAGGCGTTCGTGTCGAGGACGATCCAGCGCGCACCGTAGCCCTGCGCCGCCGACTCCAGCTCCGCCATGAGCAGGCGGCTCCAGCCGCGACCGCGCGAGCCGGGCTCGATCCAGACGTGCTTCACCTCGAAGCACGGCTCCCCGTCGCGGTCGTCGATCCGGCGCACACCGCCGCAGCCGACGGCATCGCCGGACGGCGAGCGCACCACGAGGAACACCCCGGCCGGCGGCGTGAACCACGCAGGGTCCGGCTGCGGGATCCGGTAGCCGCCGGGATGCGTCGTGAAGCCGAGGGCGCGCGAGGTGAAGTAGTCGTGCAGCAGCCCGGCGGCGAGCGGCGAGTCGACCGGCACCGCCTCGAAGGACGGGACGGCTGCGGCGGGATCGGCCATCCCCCGAGGCTACGCTCGATCCCGTGAGCAGAGGACGCGCGTGATCGGCGTCCTGCAGGGCTTCGCCGTCATCGCCGCCGTCGTGGTGGCGGGCTGGCTCGTCGGCCGGGCGGGACTGCTCGGGCCGCACGCCGATTTCGTGCTCGGACGGATCGCGTTCTTCGTGCTCTCCCCGCCGCTGCTCTTCACGGTGCTCGCGCGCGCGGACGTGCACAAGATCTTCTCGACGCAGCTCCCGGTCGCGCTCGCCGCCGCGGTCGCGATGTTCGCGGTGTTCGCGGTCGTCGCGAGGGTGTTCTGGCGCCGCCGCACCCCGGAGCTCGTGGTCGGCGCGCTCGCCTCCGGCTACCAGAACGGCAACAACATCGGCCTCCCGATCAGCCTCTACGTGCTCGGCGACGCGGCCGCGTCGGCACCGGTCATCCTGCTGCAGATGGTCGTGTTCGCCCCGATCGCGCTGACGATCCTGGACGTGACGACGAGCCCGGCGACCCCGGGCGGGCACCGCGGCAGAGGGATCGCGCGAACGCTCCTGACGCCGCTGCGGAACCCGCTCCTCATCGCCTCGGTCCTCGGCATCGTCTGCGCGGCGACAGGCTGGCTGCCGCCGGAGCCCGTGATGGCACCGTTCGACTTCGTGGGGGCCGCGGCGGTGCCGGTGCTGCTGCTCAACTTCGGACTGGCACTGTCGAGCGGCCGCGTGCTCGCGCCGGGGCCGTACCGCCGGGACGTCGTGCTCGCGAGCGCGCTCAAGCTCGTCGCGATGCCCGTGCTCGCTTGGGCGCTCGCACACTTCGTCTTCGGCCTGGAGGGGCACCTGCTCTTCACCGCCGTCGTGCTCGCCGCGCTCCCCGCGGCGAACAACGTCTTCAACTACGCCCAGCGCTACGACCGCGGCGTGACGCTCGCCCGCGACGCCGTGTTCATCACGACCCTCGGCTGCATCCCCGTCCTGCTCGTCATCGCCTGGCTGCTGGGCGACTGACGGCGCGACCGGCCGCGCCGGCCGGACGCGACTGCCAGGATGAACGCATGCCCCGCGCCCTCCTCATCCACGGCCTCAGCAACACCCCCGCGTCGATGTGGCGCGTCCAGGCGTGGCTCGAGGCGCTCGGCTGGGGGGTGCACGCGCACTCGCCGCTCGGGCACGCGGGCCGCGGCCCCGCCCCGGACTACTCCGTCGAGGCAGGCGTCGCGGACGCGCTCGCGCACGCCCCCGGCCCATGGGACCTCGTCGTCGGCCATTCGCTCGGCGGCACGCTGGCGACCGCGATCGCCGCGCGGCACCCGGCGTGGACCCGGCGGCTCGTCGTCGTCGACCCGCCCTGGTACTTCTCGCCGACGTACCTCGCGGGGGTGCGCGAGGCGGAGCTCGCCGAGCTGACGATGACCCGGGCGGACATCGTCGCGGCGAGCCCGCACTGGACCGGGCGCGACATCGACGCGAAGGTGGAGGGGCTCGCGACCGTGGCGCCCGGCGCCGTCGCGGGCGTGTTCGACGACAACCCCGACTGGGACGTCCGCGCGGACGCCGCCGCGCTGCCGGTGCCGACGCTCCTGCTGACCGGCGACCGGAGCGTGTTCACCCTGCTCGACCCCGCGGACTCGGCCGCCGCCGTCGCCGCGAACCCCCGGATCACCTGGGTCGAGGTGCCCGGCGCGGGGCACGCGCCGCACCGCGACCAGCCGGACGCGACCCGGGCCGCGCTCCTCGACTGGCTCGCGGCGACGGCCGGATAGCCCCGATGGGCGGCTATCCGGCGACGCGCGGAACGCCCTCCCTGCGCCTCCGCATCGCGCGCACGGTCACGGCCCGCATGGGCGAGCGGTATGCCGCGATGTCGGAGGCCGAACTGCTCGCGGACGCGGCGCGCTCCCGACCGACTCCGTCGTCCGAGCTGCACGCGTTCGGCCGCGGGACGCCGGCGGTCGTGTATCTGCACGGCGGGGCGTACAAGAACGGCTTCCAGACGCAGCACTGGCGGTTCATCCGGCGGATCGCCCGCGAGGCGAGGGTGACGGTCCTCGCGCCGGGCGTTCATCGCGTTCATCCGGGAGGCGACGCGCCGGTAGCGCGTCGGCGTCATCCCGGTCGTCGCGATCGTGCCGACGGCCCTCGTGCCCTTCGCGCCCGTCGGATAGGCTCGCCGCACCGAGTCGCGATGGAGCGGAGGTGCCGATGGTCGACGGATACCGCCGCTTCTCCACGCTCGGGCTCTCCGGCTCCGAGCGCATCGAGAAATGGGAGAAGCACAACGCCGAGGCGCTCGTCGGCCTCGCCGCCCACGCGATCGACGGCGCCCCGCTCGAGGCGACCGAGGTGAACCTGCAGCTCCCTCGCCTGCAGTTCGCGCATGTCAGCGCGAACCCGCACGTCGTGGAGCGCACCGCCGACCACATCGCGCGCGGCGAGACGGACCGCATCGCGCTCTACTTCTCGCTCAAGGGCGACGCGTTCTTCTATCAGCGCGACGTCGTGCGCCTGCAGCAGCCTGGCACGCTGCTCATCTGCGACGTCGACCAGCCCTTCCTCCGCGGCTTCGCGAACGGCCTGCAGGAGTACGTCCTCGTCGTCCCTCGCGAGGTGTTCGAGGCGACGACGGACGGCAAGGTGCCCGCGCAGCCGCTCGTGCTGCACTTCGCGGACGTGCCGGGCGGGGACGTGCACGCCGCGGCGCTCGCCAGGCTCGTGGAACGCTCCCTCGGCGACCCCGGCACCGCCTCGCACGCGGCGACCGAGGAGAGCGCGCTCGACCTGCTGCGGACGATGTTCTCGCCCGACGCCGCGCACAGCACGGCCGCGTACCGCCGCACCGCGCTCGACTGGATCGAACGGCACCTCAGCGATCCGACGATCTCCGTCTCCCGCGTCGCGCAGGCGGTCGGGGTGAGCGAGCGGCATCTCGCGCGGGCGTTCGGCGAGACGGGCAGCGGCGTCGCGCGCACGATCCTCGAGCGCCGGCTCGAGCACGCGCGGCGGCTGCTGAGCTCGCCGGGAGCGCCCGCGGTGCGCGACGCCGCGTATTCGAGCGGGTTCGTCTCCCACGCGCACTTCAGCCGGGTGTTCCGCGAGCGCTACGACATGACGCCGGGAG
>JAGIAU010000170.1 GCA_017744755.1 Microbacteriaceae bacterium | reverse complement strand
GCCGTGACGACACCCTGTTCGCGCTCGAGGCGGGCGCCGTCGAGTTCGGCTCGAAGGGCCAGCGTCGCGTCGTCAACATCGTCGCGGCGGGCTGACGCCGCACTGACTTCCGCTGAGCGCGGCCGTCCGGTGGACGTGCCGCGCTCTCGCGTTTCGGACAAGGATTGAGACCATGGCGCAGTTCGTCGATCAGGTGACGCTGCATGTGCATGCCGGTGACGGCGGCAACGGCTGCGTGTCCGTGCGCCGCGAGAAGTTCAAGCCGCTCGCCGGGCCGGACGGCGGCAACGGCGGCGACGGCGGCGACATCGTCCTCGTCGCCGATCCGCAGGAGACGACGCTCCTCGGCCTCAAGTACGCGCCGCATCAGCGCGCCGGCAGCGGCGCGGCGGGCGCGGGCGATCTCCGCCACGGCGCGAAGGGCCAGGAGATCGTGCTCCCCGTGCCGATCGGCACCGTCGTGCGCTCCGCCGATGGCGCGGAGCTCGCCGACCTCGCCGAGCCGGGCATGCGTCTCGTCGTCGCCCCCGGCGGCCAGGGCGGCCTGGGGAACGCGGCCCTCGCGAACTCGAAGCGCAAGGCGCCCGGCTTCGCGCTCAAGGGCACGCCCGGCTTCGAGGGCGAGGTGCTGCTCGAGCTGAAGACCGTCGCGGACGTCGCGCTCGTCGGCTACCCCTCCGCGGGCAAGTCGAGCCTCATCGCCGCGCTCAGCGCCGCGAAGCCCAAGATCGCCGACTACCCCTTCACGACGCTGCATCCGAACCTCGGCGTCGTCGAGGCGGGTGCGACGCGCTACACGATCGCCGACGTCCCGGGCCTCATCGAGGGCGCGAGCGAGGGCAAGGGCCTCGGCCTCGAGTTCCTCCGCCATGTCGAGCGCTGCTCGGCGCTGCTGCACGTCCTCGACTGCGCGACGCTCGAGCCGGGCCGCGACCCGCTGTCCGACCTCGACGTCATCCTCGGCGAGCTCGCCGCGTATCCGGTCCCGGAGGGGCAGGTGCCGCTGCTCGAGCGTCCGCAGCTCGTCGCGCTCAACAAGATCGACGTCCCGGAGGGCCGCGAGCTCGCCGGCTTCGTGCGCGGCGATCTCGAGGCGCGCGGCTACCGCGTGTTCGAGGTGAGCGCCGTCTCCCATGAGGGTCTGCGCGAGCTGTCCTTCGCCCTCGCCGAGCTCGTCAACGAGGATCGCGCCGCCCGCTCCGCGGCTGCGATCGAGCGACCCCGGATCGTCATCCGGCCCCGCGCGGTCGACGCGAAGGACTTCGAGATCAAGGTCGAGGGCGGCACGACGACGCTGTACCGCATCCTCGGCGCGAAGCCGGAGCGCTGGGTCGCGCAGACCGACTTCGACAACGACGAGGCCGTCGGCTACCTCGCGGACCGGCTCGCGAAGCTCGGCGTCGAGGAGGAGCTGTTCCGCCTCGGCGCGACGCCCGGCGCGACGGTCAAGATCGGCCGCGGCCCTCGTGAGGTCGCCTTCGACTGGGAGCCGACGCTGACGAGCGCCGCGGAGCTCGTGGCGAGCCCGCGCGGCACCGACGTCCGGATCGACGGCGGCTCCGGCCGGCGCACGACGAAGCAGCGCCAGGAGGAGTACCACGCGTGGATGGACGCCAAGGCGGCCGCCCGCGCCGAGCTCGAGGCCGAGCGCGCCGGCGGCTTCTGGCAGGACGACGACGATGCGTGAGGTCCGCGAGCACGCCGACATCCCGGCCGCCCGCCGCATCGTCGTCAAGGTCGGCTCCTCGAGCGTCACCGGGGCGAACGTCGCCCAGGTCGACACCCTCATCGACGCCATCGCGGAGACGCACGGCCGCGGCACCGAGGTCGTCCTCGTCTCCTCCGGCGCGATCGCGAGCGCGATCCACGCGCTCCAGCTCGACTCGCGTCCCGCGGACCTCGCGACCCAGCAGGCGGCGGCCGCGGTCGGGCAGAACGTCCTCATGTGGCGCTACCAGACGAGCCTCGACCGCTACGGCATCGTCGCGGGCCAGATCCTGCTGACGGCCGGCGACATGGACGACGCGACGCACCGCTCGAACGCACGGCGCGCGATGGACCGGCTCCTCGGCCTCCGCGTCCTCCCGATCGTCAACGAGAACGACACCGTCGCGACGCAGGAGATCCGCTTCGGCGACAACGACCGCCTCGCCGCGCTCGTGAGCGTGCTGGTCGAGGCCGACGTCCTCGTGCTGCTCTCCGACATCGACGCGCTGTACACCCGGCCGCCGAAGGAGCCGGGCGCGGTCCGCGTCGACCACGTCGCGCACGACGACGACCTGCGCGCGATCGCGTTCGGCGACATCGGCGAGGCGGGCGTCGGCACGGGCGGCGCCGCGACGAAGACCGCCGCCGCGCGGCTCGCGTCCGAGCACGGCATCCCGACGCTCCTCGCCTCGACCGGCTCGGTCGCCGCCGCCCTGCGCGGCGAGCGCCTCGGCACCTGGTTCGAGGCGAGACCCCGCACCTCTCCGCTTGCGTCCTAATTCAGGGACTCACGGCGTGTCGAGCGTGGATTCCCGGCGTGTCGCGGCTCCGTCCCTGAATTAGGCACGAGATCGCGCGGGACGAGCGGCGTCGCGAGCAGCGGGGCCGCGGCCCCGATCGCCCACGCGACGGGATAGCCGAGCAGCCCGATGAGCGCGCCGAAGACCGGCGGGACGATCGCCGCCGTGAGGAACTGCCCCGTGTTCTGGATCCCGAGCGCGCGACCCGCCCAGCGCGGCCCCGCGAGCTCCGCGACGGCCGTGAAGGCGAGCCCGTTGTCCGAGACGCTGATGCAGCTCGCGAGGACATAGGCGATCGCCGCCGGCCAGGCCCAGCCGAGCCAGCCGAAGCCCGCGGTGAGCAGCATCGCCGCGATCCCGGCGACGGCGACGAGTCGCAACGGCCCGAGCCGGGAGGCGACGCGGTCGCTCCACCAGCCGACGGCGATGCGACAGAACGCGCCGAGGAGCTGCGCGGCCGAGACGACCGCGCCGGCTGCGAGCGCCGACCAGCCGAAGCCTGCCATGAACCACACCAGGCCGAACGTCGACAGCGCGAACTGCGGCACGACGAGCAGCACCGAGACCGCGTGGATGCGGGGGAGCAGACCGCTGCCGCGGTAGGGGTTCTCCGACCGGGCGGCGGTGCCTCCGGCGGCCCGCGGCGCCCGCGCGGGATCGACGACGAGCAGCGCGCACCCGACGAGGCTCACCGCGCAGAGCGCCCCGCCGAAGGCGACCGCCGGCACGATCGAGCCGCCGCTCGCGAGCGCGGGCACGACGAGCGCCGCCACGGCGGTGCCGAGCGGCTGGCAGGTCTGCCGGATGCCCATCGCGAGCCCGCGCCGCTCCGGCGGGAACCAGCCGACGATGAGCCGGCCGCTCGCCGCGTTGGTGCAGGCGGACAGCGCGCCGGACAGGATGAAGGAGAGCCCGAGCCAGACGAAGCCCGTCGCGAGCTCCGAGAGCCCGACGGCGAGGACGGTCGCGGCGAGGCCGATGAGCAGGATGCGGCGCTCGCCCCAGCGGTCCGTCGCGGCGCCCCAGGCGACGAGGGAGAGCACGAGGCCGAGATTCGGGGCGGCGGCGATGAGACCGGCCTCGGCGAGGCTCAGGCCCACAGCGTCGTGGAAGTGCGGGATGAGGAAGGCGGGCGTGGACGACACGATCGTCGTCGAGGCCTGGGCGAGCACCGCCGCGGCGAGCATCAGCCACGGTCGGGGTCGGCGCGTGCGGGCGTTCATCGGAGTCCTGTCTGCGGTCGGAACGGGCGACCGGCGCGTCGACGGCACCGCGGGCAGGGTGCCGGTCAGATCAGGCCCTGCCGCGGCTCCGAAGCAGGAGGACGCGAGACATCGGCACCAGCCTAGCGACCCGCCGGGCGGCGGGCTCGCCGTCGGACGTAGAATCCACCCATGACGACGCAGACCGCGCTGAGCCTCACCGACAAGCTCGAGCTCGCCCGCGAGGCGTCCCGCGCCCTCGCGCAGGCGTCGACGGCGCGGAAGAACGCGGGTCTCGAGGCCATCGCCGCCGCGGTCGAGGCCGGTGCCGCGCGCATCCTCCCGGCGAACGAGCTCGACCTCGCCAACGGCCGCGAGAACGGTCTGTCGACGGGTCTCCAGGACCGTCTCCGCCTCGACGAGGGCCGTCTCGCCGGCCTCGCCGCCGCCGTCCGGGACATCGTCGCGCTGCCCGACCCGGTCGGCGTCGTGCTCCGCGGCTCCACGCTGCCGAACGGCCTGCAGCTCACCCAGGTCCGCGTCCCGTTCGGCGTCATCGGCGCCATCTACGAGGCCCGGCCGAACGTCACGATCGACATCGCCGCGCTCGCCCTCAAGTCGGGCAACGCCGTCGTGCTCCGCGGCGGCTCCGCGGCCGAGCAGACGAACGCCGTCCTCGTCGCGATCATCCAGGACGCGCTCGAATCCGCCGGCCTGCCGCGCGACGCCGTGCAGACGATCGACGAGTTCGGCCGCGAGGGCGCGACGCAGCTCATGGCCGCCCGCGGCTACGTCGACGTGCTCATCCCGCGCGGCTCGCAGAGCCTCATCGACACCGTCGTCCGCG
>JAGIAU010000016.1:13612-18461 GCA_017744755.1 Microbacteriaceae bacterium | reverse complement strand
GCTCGTCGCCGTCGATGAGGACGACCTTGGTGCCCGCGGTGACGTAGAGGCCCGCCTCGACGATGCAGTCGTCGCCGATCGAGATGCCGATGCCGGCGTTCGCGCCGAGGAGGGAGCGGCGGCCGATCGAGACCCGGTGCGTTCCGCCGCCGGACAGCGTGCCCATGATCGACGCGCCGCCGCCGATGTCGGAGCCGTCGCCGACGACGACGCCCTGCGAGATGCGGCCCTCGACCATGGAGGCGCCGAGCGTGCCGGCGTTCCAGTTCACGAAGCCCTCGTGCATGACCGTCGTGCCGGGCGCGAGGTGCGCGCCGAGGCGCACGCGCGAGGCGTCGGCGATGCGGACGCGCTCGGGGACGACGTAGTCGGTGAGCACGGGGAACTTGTCGAGGCTGTGCACCCGGATGCCGGCCCGCTGCAGGGCCGAGCGGTGCGCGGCCAGCCAGGACGGGAGGACGGGGCCTGCGTTCGTCCACGCGACGACGGGGAGGAGGGCGAACACGCCGTCGAGGTTGAGCGAGTTCGGCGCCGCGAGCAGGTGCGAGAGCAGGTGGAGGCGCAGGTACACGTCCGGCACGGACACGGGCGCCGCGTCGAGGTCGGCGATGACGACCGTCTGGAACGCGACGCGCACGCCGCGACGCGGGTCCGCGCCCTCCTGCGCCTCGAACTCGGCCGGCGCGATGAGCGGGTCGAGGTCGGCCGGCAGCGCGCCCAGCCGCGGCGCCGGGAACCACGCGTCGAGCACCGTCCCGTCGTCGGCCGTCGTCACGAGGGCGTGCCCCCAGGCGCTGCGTTCACTCACCCCACCAAGATAGCCCGCCCGATTTCGCTCCGATTCGATCCCTTTTCAGGGACAGCAGGGGGTATGAGCGCGTATCGCGTTCGAACCCCTCCGGTTCCCTGAAAACGGACGCGGCTAGGCTGTCGAGGTGCCCGCGCTGGACCTGAGCCTGCCCGTCGACGAGCTGACGACCGCGCTCTGCGACCTCCCCTCGGAGTCGGGATCCGAGACCGCGCTCGCGGACGCGATCGAGCACGCGCTCCGCGCCCTTCCGCATCTCACGGTCGACCGCGACGGCGACGCGATCGTCGCCCGCACGACGCTCGGCCGCGACCGCCGCGTCGCGATCGCGGGCCACATCGACACCGTCCCGATCCGGGACAACGTGCCCGCCGTCCGCGGTCTCGTCGATGGCGTCGACACGATCACGGCCCGGGGCAGCGTCGACATGAAGGGCGGCGTCGCCGTGCAGCTGCGGCTCGCCGCCGCCCTGGTCGAGCCGCCCGTCGACCTCACCTGGATCTTCTACGACCACGAGGAGGTCGACTCCTCCCTGAACGGCCTCGGCCGTCTCGCGCGCAAGCGGCCCGAGCTCCTCGCCGCCGACTTCGCGATCCTCGGCGAGCCGACGAACGCGCTCGTCGAGGGCGGCTGCAACGGCACGCTCCGCGTCCGGCTGCGCTACCACGGCGTCCGCGCCCACTCGGCGCGGCCGTGGAGCGGCCGCAACGCGATCCACGCGGCAGCCGGGGCGCTGTCCGCCCTCGCGGCGTGGGAGCCCGTCGACGTGCTCGTGGACGGGCTGGAGTACCGCGAGTCGCTCAACGCCGTCGCCGTCTCGGGCGGCGTCGCCGGGAACGTCATCCCCGACCTCGCCGAGATCACCGTCAACTACCGATTCGCCCCGAGCCGCACGGGCGAGGAAGCGGTGCGACGGCTCCGCGACATGTTCCCGGACGCGGAGCTCGTCGTCGACGACCTCGCCGAGGGCGCTCGACCCGGCCTCGACGCGCCGCTCGCGCAGGACTTCCTCGCCGCGGTCGGCGGCGAGCCCATGCCGAAGTACGGCTGGACCGATGTCGCGCGGTTCAGCGCCCTCGGCATCCCCGCCGTGAACTACGGGCCCGGCGACCCGCTCCTCGCGCACAGGGACGAGGAGGCCGTGCCGGTCGAGCAGCTGTTCGCCTGCGAGCAGGGCCTGCGGGCGTGGCTCGCGTCCTGAGCGCCGTCGGCGATGCGCTCCGCCTCTGGTGGGTGCAGGTCGCCCTCGTCTTCATCGCGTCCCGCGTCGTCGCGACCGCCATCATCCTCGTCCACGCCGCGCAGCAGATCGCGAACCCCTGGACCGGGGCGAGCCCCGACTACGTCGCCTTCTCCGGCTTCTGGGACGCCGAGTGGTACCTCCGGGTCGCGCTCGCCGGATACCCGACGGAGCTCCCGGTCGACGCGGACGGGAACGTGGGGGAGAACGCGTGGGCGTTCATGCCCGCCTATCCCTTCCTCGTCGCCTTCCTCGCGCTGGTGACATCGGTGCCGTTCCAGATCGTCGCCGTCTGGGTGTCGATCGCGTGCGCCGCCGGCGCGGCGTTCGTGTACTACCGGCTGTTCGCGACCTGGCTGCCGCAGGGGTCCGCCGTGGCGGCCGTCGCGCTCATGCTCTTCAACCCCATCTCGCCGCTGCTGCAGCTCGGCTACGCGGAGTCGATGCACCTGCTGCTGCTCGGCGTGTGCCTGCTGCTGCTCGTGCGGCGCCGCTACTGGGCGATGCTGCCGTGGATCGTGCTCATGTCGTTCACGCGGCCGAGCGGGCTCGCATTCGCCCTCGCCATGGCCGGGCACGTCGCGCTGCGCTGGTGGCGGCATCGCCGGCACGGCGAGCCGTATCCACGACGGGAGCTCGCCGGGTCGCTCGCGGCGGGGGTCGTGAGCGCGGCGTCGGGCTTGGCGTGGACGCTCATCGCCGCGATCGCGACGGGTCGGCTCGACGCGTACACGGAGACGGAGTTCGCGTGGCGGCGGCCGTATGTCGGCGACGTGCCGTTCGTGCCCTTCGCGCCGTGGTTCCAGGGCGGCGCCTGGTGGGCGGAGTGGAACGCGCTCCCGGCGTGGGTCGGCGTCGTCGCCGTCCTCGTCATCGTCGCGCTCGTCGCCGCGGCGCTGCTGTCGCCGTGGATGCGGCGCCTGGGGGCCGATCTGCGGATCTGGGTCGCGGCGTGGTTCGTGTACCTGCTCGCCGTCTTCTTCCCCCAGTCGAGCACCTGGCGGCTCCTGCTGCCCGCGTCGCCGGCGCTCGCGGCGCTCGCCGTCCCGCGGTCGAAGTGGCTCGTCGCCGGCGGGATCGTGCTCGGCGTCGTGGGCCAGTGGATGTGGCTCGGCGGACTCTGGGCGTGGCATGAGCACCACTGGACGCCACCGTGAACCACTATGCGGATAGTGGTGTAGGTTACGCCTCGATTTCGCCGGTGTCCGTGGTGTCCGGGATAATGGACGCAGGCGTTGAAAGGGGTGGCGAATGGCCGCGATGAAGCCCAGGACCGGTGACGGACCCATGGAGGCAGTCAAGGAAGGCCGCCTCATCATCGTGCGCGTGCCCCTCGAGGGCGGCGGACGACTCGTGGTGTCGGTCAACGACGCCGAGGCGAAGGAGCTCTACGACGTGCTCGGGGCGGTCGTCCAGGCGTAGCGTCACGCGGGTCGAGCGGTCCTGCGCGAGCGTCAGCGAGTCGAAGGGCGCGTCGAGACCTCGAGCCGATCGACTACCGCTTCGTGATCAGCAGCAGCCCGTCGCCGATCGGCACGAGCGCGCTCACGACGTCCTCCGCGGCATTGACGACCTCGGCGAGGTCGCGGAAGCCCTGCGTGAGCTCGTCGCGCAGCACCGGGTTCGGCACCCGGCCGTGGAAGAGCGCGCGCGGGACGATGACCGTCCCGCCAGGCCGGGTGATCCGCAGCGCGTGCTCGACGTACTCGATGACCGAGGCGGCGTCCGCGTCGACGAGGCACAGGTCGTAGCTGCCGTCGTTGATGCGCGGGAGCACCTCGGCGGCGGCGCCCGCGATGAGCCGTGTCCGCGCCGCCGGCACGCCGGCCGCCAGCAGCGACTCGCGCGCGAGATGCTGATGCTCCACCTCGTTGTCGATCGAGGTGAGCGTCGCCTCCGGCGCACCGGTGAGCAGCCAGAGCGCGCTGACGCCGAGACCCGTGCCGATCTCGATGATCCGCTTCGCGTCGGTCGACGCGGCGATCTGCGCGATGAGGGCGCCCGTCGCCGGCGTCACCGGCTTCAGCCCCATCTCGAGCGAGTCGCGGCGCGCCTTGACGATCTCGGGGCGCTCGACGACGCGGTCCTCGACGTACCGCTGATCCTCGCTCGGCCCTGCCATGCCCCGAGTGTACGGGGGCCGCTCGGGCGGCCCGGCTATCCTGGCCGGGTGTCCTTCGGACTGACCTTCGACAAGCTGCTGATCATCGGGGTGCTCGCCCTGCTGCTCATCGGCCCCGAGCGGCTGCCCGGCTACGCGCAGCGCCTCGGCGAGTGGACCCGCCGCCTCCGCGAGTACTTCGGCTCGACGCGCGAGCGGATGCGCGAGGAGATGGGCGAGGACTTCGACGAGATCGACTGGAAGCAGCTCGACCCGCGCCAGTACGACCCGCGCCGCATCATCCGCGAGGCTCTCACGGAGCCGCGCGAGGCGCCCGCGCCGGCGCGCGAGTCCGCGTACGCGCAGCGTCAGCGGCGGCTCCGCGAGCAGCGCGAGGCGGCGGCGGACTCGGGCGCCGCGACGCCGTTCGACCCGGACGCCACCTAGCGCGTTCACTCGCGGACGGGCCTTGCCTCGCCGCTCCGCGGGCTCGGTGCCTTCCGGAGGCATGGAACGCCCCGGCCCGTGTGGCGGCCGCCCGGACGGGCGGCGGGGAAGCTCGGGCTAGCGGCCCGCTGGATGACCCGCCTGCTCGCGCTGGACGCGGGCGCCCTCGGCGCGGAGCGCGTCGACGACCATCCGGACGCTTTGCCGCTCCGCCCGGTCGGGTCGCATGAGGGCGTTGATGACGCGCGTGGCG
>JAGIAU010000016.1:0-13602 GCA_017744755.1 Microbacteriaceae bacterium | reverse complement strand
GCCAGAAGGTGGGCACCGGATGTGCGGTCATCACTTCGACGAGCGCACCGCTCGCCAGGTGCTCGCGGGCCAGGAAGCGCGGCAGGATCGCGATGCCGTGGCCCGCGGCGACCATGGCCTCGACGATGCCGTTGTCCTGGAAGCGCTGGACGATGCGCGCGGGCGTGCCGTTCGACGCCTCGATCTGCCGGAGCATGAGGTCGAACGGCTGTCCCTCCGGCACCCCGATCCACGTCTCGCCGACGAGGTCGGCCGGGGCGACGCTGCGGCGGCGCGCGAGGCGGTGGCCCTCCGGGAGCACGATGTCGAGCGGCTCGCGCATGAGGGGCACGACGGTGAGGCCGCGCACGTCCCAGTCCGCGCGGATCCCCGACGAGTCGGTGAGGACGATGTCGTAGTCGGGCGTGAGGCTCGCGTAGTCGACGGCCTCGTACTCGACGTCGGAGCAGGTCACGGTCAGGCCCGGCTGCGCGGCGATCGTGTGCAGCATGCCGGGGACGAGCATGACGCCCGCGGTCTGGAACACCAGGAGGCTGACCTCGCCGCGCGGCGTGCCCACGTACTCCTCCCAGACCGCCTCGGCGCGTTCGATCGCCGTCGCGACGTCGGTGGCGGTGCGGGCGAGCGCGCGGCCCGCCGCGGTCAGCGCGATGCCGCGGCCCCGGCGCTCGGTGAGGGGGATGCCGGCCTCGCGCTCGAGCTGCTTGAGCTGCTGCGAGACGGCGGACGGCGTGCGCAGCGTCGCCTCCGCCACGGCCGTCACGGAGCCGCGCTCGGCGAGCTCGCGGAGGAGCTCGAGACGGCGGATGTCCATGTAGCCAGTCTAAACAGTCGGTTCAGAAAGATGAACTTCCACTCCATTGTCAGGACGACGAGGATGGACGGCATGACGATTCTCCTGGCCATCCTCGGGGTGCTGGCCGTGGGCGCGATCTCGGCCACGCTGGTCGAGACCGGCCGCGACGGCTACGGCCGCCGCCGCGCCCACTGACCCGTACCCACGCTCCGCCGCCTCCCGTCGCCTGCTCAGGGTGATCTGCCTCTGCTCAGGGTGAATATCGCCCTGAGCGAGCGGGTAACACCCTGAGCGAGCCTCGGGGGCGGGGGCTAGAGGAGGGAACGGCCGGCGCGGGAGGGGGCGGCCGCGACCACCGCAGCGGCGAGGGCGCGGAAGGCCGCCGCCGCGGGGTCGCCCGGCTCCGTCGTCGCGATCGGGGCGCCCGCGTCGCCGCCCGCGCGCAGCGGCACCGACAGCGGGATGCGGGCCATGACCTCGACGGCGTCGTCGTGCGTCGAGAGCCGTCGCGCCGTCGCGTCGCCGCCGCCGCTGCCGAACAGCTCGAGGACCGAGCCGTCCGGCTGGGGGAGCCCCGCCATGTTCTCCACGACCCCGAGGAGGCGCTGGCCCAGGCGTCGCGCGAGCGCTCCCGCGCGCACCGCGACCTCGGCGGCGGCCGGCTGCGGCGTCGTGACGAGGAGGAACTCCGCGTTCGGCACGAGCTGGCCGAAGGACAGCGCCGCGTCCCCGGTCCCCGGCGGCAGATCGACGACGAGCACGTCGAGATCGCCGAACCACACGTCCGCGAGGAACTGCTCCACCGTCCGGTGCAGCATCGGCCCGCGCCACGACACCGGCTCGTCGCCGTCGAGGAACATGCCGATCGAGATGGCCGGGATGCCGTCGCCGCCGCGCCCGAGGAGGGCCCGCGGCGGCATCATGAGCGCGTCGACGCGCGTCGGCCGTTCGCCGGCGATGCCGAGCAATCCCGGGATCGAGAAGCCGTGCACGTCGAGGTCCATGACGCCGACGCGCAGGCCCCGCTGATGCAGCGCGACGGCGAGGTTCGCGGCGACGGTCGACTTGCCGACGCCGCCCTTGCCGCTGCCGACCGCGATGACGCGGGTGAGCGTGCCGGGCCCGAAGCGGTTCGCGCGTTCGCCGCGCACCCGCTCGATCATCGCCTGCCGCTCGTCCTGCGTCATCGTCTCGAGAACGACCGCCGCCGCCGCGACCCCCGGCGCGGACAGCGCGGCCGCGCGGACGTCCCGCTCGATCCGGTCCGCGGCGGGGCAGCCCGTGACGGTGAGGGCGATCGCGACCTGCGCCGTGCCGTCGACGGCGAGCGCGACCGAGCGCACCATGCCGAGCTCGCCGAGCGAGCGGCGCAGCTCCGGGTCGACGACGGCGGAGACGGCGGCGCGGAGGGGGTCGAGGTCAGCCGGGTCGGTGGCTTCGAGACGGCCGCCCTCGGCGGCCTCCTCAACCACCGGGTCGCTCCTTCTCCTGCTCGCGCTCCTTCTCCAGCTCGGCGAGCATCGCCCGCAGCTCCTGGCGCACGAAGTCCTTCGTCGCGAGGTCTTCGAGCCCGAGGCGCAGCGCCACGATCTCGCGAGCGAGGTACTCGGTGTCCTGCAGGTTGCGCTCCGCGCGCTGCCGGTCCTGCTCCATGCCGACGCGATCGCGGTCGTCCTGCCGGTTCTGCGCGAGCAGGATGAGCGGCGCGGCGTAGGAGGCCTGCAGGGACAGGATGAGCGTGAGCGCGGTGAAGCCGATCGCCGCCGAGTCGAAGCGCCAGCCGTCGGGCGCCGTCGTGTTCCAGAACATCCACACGAAGACGAAGGCCGTGAGCCCGAGGATGAACCACGGCGTGCCCATCCAGCGCGCGATGAGCTCTGTGAAGTGGCCGAAGCGGTCTCGGCGCTCGGCGACAGGGCGCTGCGCGCGCAGGCCCTTGGGCGTGTCGATGCGCGATGTCGTCGTGCGGCGCTCAGGACGCGGCATGGGATGTCCTCTGGCTCATGGCGGCGGTCGAAGGCACGGGGGTCGTATCCGTACTTCGCCAGTCGTCCGGCAGGAGATGGTCGAGGACATCGTCGATGGTCACCACCCCGACGAGTCGGTGGCCGTCGTCGACGACGGGGAGCGCGACGAGGTTGTAGCTCGCGAGCTCGCGGGCGACCTCCTGAAGGCTCGCGCGGACGTTGAGCGGCTCGAGGCCCGTGTCGACGAGCGCGCCGAGGCGCTCGTGCGGCGGGTAGCGGAGCATCCGCTGGAAGTGGACGGCGCCGAGGAAGCGACCGGTCGGCGGCTCGTACGGCGGCAGCGTGACGAAGACGGCCGAGGCCATCGCCGGGGCGAGCTCGTGGCGGCGGATGAGCGCGAGCCCCTCCGCGACGGTCGCGTCGGCGGAGACGATGATCGGCTCGGGGCTCATGAGGCCGCCGGCGGTGTCGAACTCGTAGGCGAGCAGGAAGCGGACGTCCTCCGCCTCCTCCGGCTCCATGAGCTCGAGCAGCTCCTCCTGCCGCGCGTCCGGGAGCAGCTCGCTGATCGTCTCGACCAGGTGCTCGGCGCTCTGGTCCTCGCCCGGGCGCTCCCCGCCCTCGCGGATCTCCGGCCAGGAGACGAACGCGGTCGGCCCCTTGCCGAAGGAGAACGGACCGCCGCCGGCGCGCGGCTTCCGCACGAAGAGCTGCGTGACCTCCCAGTCGCCGACCGGGGTCTGCCCGATCGCGACGTCCTCGATCTGCGCCTCGTCGCCGTCCGGCAGCAGGTGCACGCGGCGGCCGAGGAACTCCGCGATGATCCGCAGCTCCTCGGGACGCTGCTCGAAGCGGCGCAGGTTGATGAGCCCGGTCACGATCACCTGGCCGGAGGAGATCGAGGTGACCCGGCCGATGGAGAGGAACACGCGGCGCTTGCCCGGCACCTCGACGACGAGGCCGACGACGCGGGGGCTCGCGGTGGCGCGGCGCACGACGACGACATCGCGCACCCGGCCGACGCGGTCCCCGTTCGGATCGAAGACGGCGCAACCGGCGACGCGCGCGGCGAAGACCCGGTTCGTGCTCACGCTGAAACCCTACCCGCGCGTCACCGGCCCTCGCGTGTCAGAATGGGCCGCATGAGCAACCCCTCCGGCATCCGCTCCGGCCTGACCGTGCCCCGTGGCGACGTCGTCGGCACCTACGAGACCTACCCGGAGGCGCAGGCGGTGGTCGACCGCCTGGCGAAGGCGGAGTTCGACGTCAGCCAGGTCGCCATCATCGGGAACGATCTGAAGACGGTCGAGCGCGTCACCGGGAAGCTCTCCTGGGGCCGGGCGGCGTTGTCGGGCGCAGCGAACGGCGCGTTCATCGGCCTGTTCTTCGCGCTCCTGCTCACCCTCTTCAACCCGGATGTCACCGGCGCAGGCTCGCTGCGGCTCATCGCCGCCGTGTTCCTCGTGACGGCCGGGGTCGGCGTCGTCCTCGGCCTCATCGCGTACGCGTTCACGCGCCGCCGCCGCGACTTCGCCTCGACGCAGCAGGTGCTCGCCTCGAACTACCAGGTCGTCGTCCCGACGGACACCGCGGCCAGGGCCCAGCAGCTCCTCGCCGCCTCGCCGACGGAGTAGCGCGGGCTAGGCGGCGGCCGGGGCGTCCTCCGGCGGCTCCGGGGTCTCGAGGCCCTCGGTCGCCTTCGCGTTCCGGAAGTGGCCGACCATCGCAAGCAGCAGGCCGCCGACGGCCCAGCTCGCGAGGACGAGCCAGGGGAAGGTCGTGTCCGCGGCGGGGAAGTAGGACAGGTCGCGGACGAGCGTCGCACCCGCGCCCGGCGGGAACCACTGGCCGACGGCGCCCCATGGCTCCGGCAGGAACTCCTTGGGTGCGGTGGCGCCGGCGATCGGGTTCGCGATGAGGAGGAACAGCACGGGGCCGATCGCGACGCCGGCCCGGCCGACGACGGAGGCGAAGCCGACGATCGTCGCCCCGATCGCGAGGAGCGTGAGCCCGACCGCAGCGGCGTTCAGCAGGTAGTCGCCGGCGAGGGCCTGGAACCAGCCCTGCATGATCGCGACGATCGCGAGGCCGCCGGCGATCGAGTAGACGAGGAGCGCGACCACGCGGCGCCAGACGCCGCTGATCGCCATGGTGAGCGCGATGCCGCCGATCATGCCGCCGAGGACGAGCGGGAACGTCGCCGCGGTGATCCCGGCGCCGCGCGGATCGGTCGGCAGCAGCGGCACGACGTCGGTCATCGCGACCTCGACGGCCGGGAGCTGCTGCCCGGTCGCCTGGCTCGCGGCGGCGAGCTGCGCGTCGACCATCTGCTGGAGCTGCGCGCCGACCGCCTGCAGGAGCTGGGCGGCGACGGGGCTCGCCGCGGTCGAGTAGAGCACCTCGGGCGGCGTCGCGCCGCCGTCCACGACGATCGCGCCGTAGGCGGTCCGGGTCTCGATCGCCTCGACCGCGGCGACGCGGTCCTCGGCGGGGGTGACGATGAAGGCGCCGTCCGCCTGCTCGGCGAGCGCGCCGGCGATCGGCGCGACGGCTTCCTGCGGCCCTGCGACGACGATCGGCAGCGCGCGCGGCTCGGAGGTGATCGCGGGCCAGGAGAACGCGAGGACGAGGACGCCCACGACGAGCGACAGCACGATGCCCAGCACGGTGCTGCGGGACCAGGGCGTGTGAGGCGGGTTGAGGGCGTTCATGGGGGAATCTCCAAAACGAATGTTCATTCTTTATAATCCCGGATACGGTCGAGGTCAAGCCGTGGAGCGAGAGGAGGCGCCGATGCCGAAGGTGAGCGACGCGCACCTCGCGTCGCGGCGCGACCAGATCCTCGACGCCGCGATCGCCTGCTTCCGCGAGCAGGGGTTCCAGGCCACGACGATGGCCGACATCATCGAGGCCTCGGGGCTGTCCGCCGGCGCGCTCTACCGCTACTTCACGGGCAAGCAGGAGCTCGCGATCGCCGCGGCCGAGCGAGTCCTCGCCGGGCGCGTGGCGAACATCGCCGCCGCCGCGACCGCCGGCCCCCTCTCGCCCGCGCAGATCATCCGCGCGATCGCCGATGGCTTCGCGGACGACGGCGTGCCGGCCGGACTCGTGCTCCAGCTGTGGGGCGAGGCGGTCACCGACCCCGCGTTCCACGCCGTCGCGACCCGGGTGTTCGGAGAGTTCGGTCGCGTGTTCGCCCGCCACCTCGCGGACTGGGCGCGCGAGGCGCGGGGATGCTCCGAGGCGGATGCCGCGGCCTGGGGCCGTGAGACGCTTCCCGTGCTGCTCGGCCTGGCCCAGGGCTTCATCGTGCAGAGCGCGCTGCTCCCGGGCTTCGACCGCGACGCCTACCTCGTCGCCGTCGAGCGCCGGTTCCCGGTCGCGTAGCCGCGGCGCGCCGGCGCGCCGGTCACTCGAGCGCGCGGCGCCTGGTCTCGAAGACGCGGCGCTCCCGCTCGTTGCCCGTGAGCCGCGCGGCGCGCTCGTACTCCGCGCGGGCCTCCGCCGGGCGCCCGAGCCGTGCGAGCAGCTCGCCGCGGACGCCCGGCAGCTGCGCGTAGCCGTCGAGCGCGCCGGAGGCGGCGATGCGGTCGACCTCCAGCAGCGCGGTCGCCGGGCCCTCGGCCATCGCGAGCGCGACGGCTCGGTTCAGATCCACGACGGGCGACGGAGCGATGCGGCCGAGCGCCTCGTAGAGCAGCACGATGCGGCTCCAGTCCGTCGCCTCGACGGACGCGGCGGTGTCATGGCACTCCGCGATCGCCGCCTGCAGCGCGTACGGGCCGCGGCCGCGACCCACGCGATCCGCCGCCGCGAGCGCGCCCCGGCCGAGGCCGATGAGCGAGCGGTCCCACCTCGACCGGTCCTGGTCGGCGAGCAGCACGGGGTCGCCGGCGGCGTCGAGCCGCGCCGGGAACCGTGCCGCCGTGAGCGCCATGAGCGCGACGAGCCCGTGCGCCTCCGGCTCGCGCGGCACGAGCGCGACGAGCACGCGAGCGAGCCGCAGCGCCTCCCGGCTCAGGTCCGGCCGCATCCACTCCGGCCCCGAGCTGGCGGCGTAGCCCTCGTTGAACACGAGATACAGGACGCTGAGCACGGCCGACAGCCGAGCCGGGTACTCGGCCGGAGCCGGGGCCTCGAAGGGCACGTTCGCCGCCGCGAGCGTCTTCTTCGCGCGCACGATCCGCTGCTGCACCGTCGCGACGGGGACGAGGAACGCGCTCGCGATCTCCTCCGTCGTGAGGCCGCCGACGGTGCGCAGCGTGAGCGCGACGCTCGCCTCGCGCGACAGCACCGGATGGCAGGCGATGAACACGAGCCGCAGGACGTCGTCCTCGATCCGCTCCGGATCCCAGCCCGCCTCGGTCGCGTCGGCGAGCTCGGCCGCGAACGCCGCCATGCGTTCGTCCTCCCTGCCGCGGCGCCGCCACAGATCGATCGCGCGCCGCTTGCCGACGGTCACGAGCCAGGCCCCCGGGTTCGCCGGGATGCCGGCGTCCGGCCACGACGCGAGCGCCTCGCCGAGGGCCTCCTGCGCGAGGTCCTCGGCGAGTCCGAAGTCGCCCGTCGCTCGGGCGAGCGTCGCGACGATCCGCGCCGACTCGATGCGCCACACCGCCTCGACCGCGCGGCGCGCGTCGATCACCGACCGAGCTGCTCGCGCCACTCCGCTTCCTTCTGGATCCACTCGTTGTCGGCTGGGAAGTCCTCGACACCGGTCACGCGGCGCACCTCGAGCTTGCTGCCGGGGCCGAGCGGGCAGCGCTTCGCCCACTCCGCGGCGTCCTCGATCGTCGGGACCTCGAGCAGCCAGAAGCCGTTGAACAGCTCCTTCGTCTCGCCGTACGGGCCGTCGGTGACGACGGGCGGGTTCGTCGAGAAGTCGACGATCACGCCCGGCTCGGGGGCGAGGCCGTCGCCGCCGACCATCACCCCGGCGGCCATGAGGGACTCGTTGTACTTCCCCATCGCCTCGATGACCTGCTCGAACGGGATCTCCTCATACGCCGAGACCGCCTCGTCGGTGGCTCGCATGATGAGCATGTACTTCGCCATGTCGGTGCTCCTTCATCGGATTCATCGGGCCGCCTCGTGCAACCCTCTCACCGATACGTCGAACGGCGCACCCGGAGATCGACACGGCCCGGCAAAGAATTCCTGGGGCCGTCGGCAGGCCCGGCTAGAGCCCCTGGACCCAGCGCTCGACCTCGTCGGCCGTGCGCGGGATCCCGGCGGAGAGGTTCTCGGCGCCGTCGGCCGTCACGAGGACGTCGTCCTCGATGCGCACGCCGATGCCGCGGTATTCCTCCGGGACGGTGAGGTCGTCGGGCTGGAAGTACAGGCCCGGCTCGATCGTGAACACCATGCCGGCCTCGACGACGCCGTCGAGGTACATGTCGCGGCGGGCCGCGGCGCAGTCGTGCACGTCGATGCCGAGGTGGTGGGAGGTGCCGTGCACCATGTAGCGGCGGTGCTGCTGCTGGTCGGCCTCGAGCGCCTGCTCCGCGGTGACGGGCAGCAGGCCCCACTCGGCCGTCTTCGCGGCGATGACCTGCATCGCGGCCGCGTGCACCTCGCGGAACACGATGCCGGGCCGCACGACCGCGAACGCCGCGTCCGCCGCCTCGCGCACCGCCTCGTACACCCGCCGCTGCACCTCGGTGAAGCGGCCGCTGACCGGCACCGTCCGCGTGATGTCGGCGGTGTACAGGCTCTCGACCTCGACCCCCGCGTCGATCAGGATGACGTCGCCCGGGACGACGGGGCCGTCGTTGCGGGTCCAGTGCAGGATGCAGGCGTGCGGGCCGGAGGCGGCGATCGTCTCGTAGCCGACCGCGTTGCCGTCCATGCGGGCACGGCGGTTGAACGTCCCCTCGACGACGCGTTCGCCGCGCGGGTGGGCGACGACGTCGCGGAAGTCGTGCACGACGTCGTCGAAGCCCGACTTCGTCGCGGCGATCGCGAGGCGCATCTGCTCGATCTCGTACTCGTCCTTGACGAGGCGGAGCTCGGAGACGTCGCGGGCGAGGGTCGCGTCGGTCGGGGCATCGGCGTCCGCGTTCCCCGGATCGAGATCTTCGCCGCCACTCGACTCGCGAGGCGCGCGCAGCACGTCGATGCGGGCCGTGAGCGCCGGATCGGCGTCGCGGACGAGGAGCGTCGGCACCGACCAGTCGAGCGACTCGAGCCCCTCGTCGAGGAACGTCCGCAGCGAGCCGGTCAGCAGGCCGAGCTCCGTCGCGGTGTCCGCGAGCGTCGGCCGGGCGCCCACCCAGAACTCGCCGATCTCCGGGTTCGCGTAGAACTCGTCCGAGTCGCGGCCGGCGGCCTCCCGCAGGTGCACGGTCGCGATGTGCTGGTCGCCGACCGGCTCGAGGACGAGGACCGAGCCGGGCACGGTGTCGGCCCCCCAGCCGGTCAGATGGGCGAACGCCGAGTGGGCTCGGTACGCGTAGTCGGTGTCGTTGGATCGCACCCGCGGCGGCGAGGCCGGGACGATGAGACGGGTCCCCGGGTGCAGCGCCGAGAGGCGGGCGCGGCGGATCGCGGCGTACGGCGCGACCTCGCGCGGCAGCGGGGCGACGTGCGGACGCTCGGCCCAGTCCGCGCCGATGTAGGCGGCGAAGGCCTCGCTGCGCGGCGTCGTCGAACGGTTGGACGTGGCGCGGGGGGCTTCCCCCGTCGACTCGCCTTCGGCTCGCTCAGGGACCCGGTTCGACGTGCCTTCGGCTCGCTGCTCCGGCTGCTCGACCGCCTGCTCGCTGCTCATGGCGTCCATTCTCGCCCCTGCAGGAGCGCGTTCAGCGTGCTCGGGTCCACCCGGTCGCGCTCGGCCGGGCTCACCGCGTCGAGGGACCAGTACTGGTAGCGGCCGTCGGCGCTCTCCAGCGGCGTGCCGAGCAGGGCGGTGAACGCGCTCGGCCAGGCGTCGAGGAACGCATCGACGCTCGCCACGCGGTCGAGGAGGATGCCGGACGCGCCGGCCGCGGCGGCGACCGCCGGGATCTCGGCGGCCGGCAGCAGCTCCAGCTCGCCCGTCCAGTCGGACTCGGGCCGGCCCTTGATGCCGCCGCCGGTCCAGCCGATCCCGGTCGTGTGGAGGTAGGGGACGAGCACGTCGTTGGCGTCGGAGCCGGTCGGCATGTGCGACTCGGGGAACGGCTGGTACGGCAGCTGCACGGCCCAGTCGCCCGGCGCGAGCGAGTCCTGGATCCGGCCGAAATAGTCGTCGTAGCCGGCGTCGCGCGCCTCGGTCGTCGCCTGCGCGTTCGCCGTCGTGAACGGGCTCGGCGTCTGGTCGACGTAGCCGACGACGAGGAGGGCGGTCGCGACGACGCCGGCGACGGCGGCGTGCACGGCGGCCTCGGGCCGCGCGCGCCGCGCCCAGCGCTCGAGCCCGGCGTCGATCGCGAGCGCGACGGCGGCGAGGGCGAAGAGCGCGATGACGACGATGATCCGGTTCCAGCTGCGGAGGACGTCGGTGAACAGCGAGACGATCGAGCCGAGGCCGCCGACGACGCCGAACAGGAACGCGACGAGGGTGAGCACCGCGAGGAGGCTCAGCGTGCGCTGCCGCGCCGAGAGCGCGAGCGGCGCGGGGAGCTCCGAGCGATAGGCCCGTCCCGTCGAGGTCACCACCGCCCGGGTGCCGCGGACCGCCCGATGGATGAGCACCCCGAGCAGCAGCAGGAGGCCGAGCGCCGGGATCAGCCCGAGTGCCGGGTTCTCCGAGAGCAGCGGGTAGTGCGCGTCGTAGTCGCGACGGAGGTCGGCGAGCGCCTGGATCTGGTGCCCGGACCACGGCAGCAGGAGCTGGGCGAGCTTGAAGGCGAAGTACTCCGCGTGCTCCGGCGTGCGCACGAAGCCGGCGTCGTTGCGCCCGTTGGCGGCGGCGTAGAGCAGGTCGTCGAGCATGTTCGCGAGCATGACGAGGACGATGGACGCGCCCGCGACGACGGCCCCCGAGAACCTCGTCCAGGACCGGTCGCGCAGTCCCGCGACGATGCCGGCCGTCGCGATCATGATGAGGACGAACACCGCGAAGTAGGTGTCCGTCGAGCCGACGAGCACGCCGATGACGGCGGTCTGCAGCCCGCGGCCGAAGCACCGCGCGAAGCCGCTCGCGCCGTCGCGCCAGCCCCAGACCGGCTCGCCGCGCACGATGCGCAGCGCGATGACGAGCCCGAGCGGGACGACGTAGTACGAGGCGATGAAGAGGTGCGGGATGCCCTGCACCCAGTGGAAGGGCAGGATCGCGTACAGCACGGCCGCCGCGAGCGTCATGACGCGGGAGGCGCCGGCGACGCGGAGGAACCAGGCGGCGGCGAGCGCGGCGAGCGGGAAGCCGAGGACGAAGTAGACGTTGAGCGCGACGGCCCAGTCGCCGAGCAGGTGCCCGAGGATCGTCGCCATCAGGAAGTTCGTCGTCTCGGCGGTCGGGAAGTCGTGGTACTGCTGGCCGAAGGGGGCGCCGAGCAGCGGCTGCTGCTCGTACCACCCCTGCTCGAACACGGTCTTGAAGTGCGCGGCGACCGGGATGGCGTCGGCGATGTCGCTCCACGGCACCGACCAGTCGGCGGCCCAGACCTGCAGGGAGAGCAGCGCGAACGCGAGCGAGACGGCCGCGACGGCGGCGTAGAGCCCCCAGTCGCCGCGACCCCAGGGCCGTCCGCCATCCCGTGCGTTCGCCATGCCGCCCATCCTGCCGCCCGCCGCTGACATCGTCAGGACGTGGCCGGCGCCGGCAGCGTCGCCGCGGCGACGGGCTCGAGCTGTGCGACCACGGGACGGTGGTCGGCGCCGGAGCCGTCCTGCGAGCCGATGACGCGGAAGCCGGTCGTGCGCCAGGCCTCGCCCGTCAGCACGTGGTCGATCGGCGTGCCGAGGAGGGGCGGGAGCGCCGCGGGCCAGGTGCCGATCGCGGCGGCCGAGGCGTCGGCGGCGGCGTCGCGGCACGCGCCGATGCGGGCGCCCTCGACGCCCGGCGTCGCGAGGCCGGCCCAGTGATCGATCGTGGAGTTCAGGTCGCCCGCGACGATGAGATCGGGCGTCGCGCAGAGCTCGGCGATCCAGCGGAGGTCGGCCCGCCACACCGAGGGGTCGCGCACGCCCGGCGCCGTCGTGTGCGCCGCGACGAGCGTCGGGCCGGCGCCGTCGACGGGGGTCGCGACGAGGGTGGGGCGGTTGTTCGTCGTCGTCGCCGTCGTGTCCGTGCGGTACTCGCCGAGCTCCGTGCCGACGAGCAGGGTCGTCGAGTCGGCCTTCGCGACCGTGTTGTAGGCGAACGTCAGCTGCTGCATCTCGATGCCGCGCGCCGCGAGCTCGTCGACGAGCGCCGCGCCGCCGTCGTAGGTCGTCTCCGGCAGCGAGACGACGTCCGCCCCTGTCTCCTCGATGAGGTCGGCGACGTCGGCGACGGGCGGGGTCTCGCCGAGGGTGTTCCACGCCAGCACCGTGATCGACGCGGGTGCGGGCGTCGGCATCCCCTCGCCGAAGGCGCCGCGCGTCCCGATCACGACGGCCTGCGCCGCGACGAAGCAGAGGCCGACGATCGCGAGCCCCGCGAAGAACGCGCGCGCCCAGCGGACGAGCAGCGCCATCAGGGTCAGCAGGATGACGACGGCGAACGCGATGAGCGCGGCCGATCCGCGCATCGCGACCGCCTGGGCGACGACGGGCGCCTGCTCGAGGCCGACGAGCTGCGGCCAGGCGAGGACGGCGAGCGCTCCGGCGACGAGCGCGACCAGGACGCCGCCGAGGATTCTGCCCACCATGTCCCCGGGAGACTAGCCGAATAGGCTGGCGGGATGGCGCAGGAAGAGCGCGTGCGGCCCATCGACCTGCACACCCACAGCAGTCACTCCGACGGGACGCAGACGCCGGCCGAGCTCGTCGCCGCCGCGATGGAGGCCGGCCTCGGCACGGTCGCCATTACCGATCACGACTCGACCGCCGGCTGGACGGAGGCGATCGCCGCCGCCGAGGGCACGGGCCTGACCGTCGTGCCCGGGATCGAGCTGTCGACGCAGCTCGACTACGCGAGCGTGCACATGCTCGGCTACTACGTCGATCCCGCGGATCCGGCCCTCGTCGCCGAGATGGCGCGGATCCGCGCAGAGCGCTTCGGCCGGGCCGAGTCGATGGTCGGCCGGATCGGCCGCGACTATCCGCTGACCTGGGACGACGTGCTCGCGCAGACGACGCCCGGCGCGACCGTCGGCCGCCCGCATATCGCCGACGCGCTCGTCGCGAAGGGCATCGTCCCCGACCGCACGGCGGCGTTCCAGACGGTGCTCCACTGGCGCGGCGGCTACTACCAGCCGCACAAGGCGCCGCCGCCCGTCACGGGCGTCGAGCTCATCGTCGGCGCCGGCGGCGTCCCCGTCATCGCCCACCCCGGCGCGCGGGGGCCGTCCTCGCTCTTCGACGACGCGAAGATCCGCGAGCTCGTCGCGGCGGGCCTCGGCGGCCTCGAGCTCGAGCACCGCGACAACGCCCCCGAGCGCCTGCCCCGCTGGCGGGCGTGGGCGGACGAGCACGATCTCGTGGTCACCGGCTCCTCCGACTACCACGGCGCCGGCAAGCCCAACCGGTTGGGCGAGCACACGACGCAGCCGGCGCAGTTCCGGCGGCTCCTGCAGCGCGCCCGCCGCTGAATCTCCTCGCTCAGGGTGTTCGTTGCTCGTTCAGGGCGGAAATCCCCCTGAGCGAACGCAGAACACCCTGAGCGAGGGAAGGAGCCGGGACTACTCGGCGGGGGTGGTCGTCGCGCCCGCGGCGGCGCCGCCCGAGCCGCCGCGGCGACGGCGACGGCGGCGGCGCGCGGGGGCGTCGCCGGAC
>JAGIAU010000169.1 GCA_017744755.1 Microbacteriaceae bacterium | reverse complement strand
GCTGCCAGCACCGCCGCGACGATCGCGGCGCGCCGGTCCGCCCGTCGGGCGGGCGACGCCGCGGCGGCGCCGTGGTTGATGACCTCGATGTTGCGCAGCACGTGATAGCCGTCGCAGAGCGTCAGGATCGTGAGGAGCAGCTCGCGGGCCTCGGCCTCGGAGAGCTCCGGCATGGCGGCGCGGACGCCGGCGACCTTCGCGTCGACCCCGGCGCGTCGGAGCTCGAGCGCGACCGGCTCGGCGAGCTCGAGGCCCTCCCAGAAGGTGAGCCGTGCCAGATGCGGATGCTCGCCCTGATAGTCGAACATGCGGCCGGCATAGGCGGCGACCGCTTCCGGTCCGGTCCCGGCGATCGCGAACGTCTCCATGGCGAGCGCGAGCTCGCGCTGCAGCACGGCGCCGAAGAGCTCCTCCTTGCCGCCGAAGTAGGAGTAGATGCGCTCCTTGTTCACGCCGGCCTGGGCGGCGATGCGGTCCACGCGCGCGCCGGCGAGGCCGCGCGCGCTGAACTCGACGGTCGCGGCGTCGAGCAGGAGCTGCTTCGTCCGCTCCGTGTCCCAGGCCATGCCTCGATTCTAGATTTTCCAACCAGATAGTTGCAATCCTGCCGAAGCGTGTGTACAGTTTCCAACTATTCAGTTGCAACTATTCAGTTGGAGAATGACATGACCACGACCACCGCCCCCGTTCCCACGGCTCCCCGGAGCGCGCCCGCCGCGGCGCCGGCGATGCCCTCCATCCACGTCCGCGCGTTCATCACCTGGCTCGCGATCTTCCCGCTCGTCACGATCGCATTCCTCGTCACCGGGACGTTCACCGAGGGCTGGCACCCCGTGCTGCGCGTGTTCGTCATGACGCTGCTCATCGTGCCGACGGCGGTGTACGTCGTCGTCCCGCAGCTCATGCGGCTGTACGGCCGGATCCGCAGCCGCCGGCGCTGAGCGCCCGGACCCTCGGACGCCGGAGGCGACGCCCGCGGTCTGCTCAGGCATCGGCGGCGGGCTCGCGGACCTGCAGGTCCGCCCGCCATCGCTCCCAGATCCGGTCGAGCCCGGAGGCGTGCGTCTCGGCGCCCAGGTGGCGCGCCACCGCGCCGCCCGCGTCCAGGACGAGCGCGCCGGCCGTGTCGCCCGGCCCGTAGCCGGCCGCGATCACCGAGTCCATGACCCGGTGGCCGCCGAGGACGCCGGGCTCCGGCGCCGTCGCATCGGCCTCCAGCTGCTCGACGAGCACGGGCCCGGACTCGTCGGCGATGGCGGAGAACGCCCGGATCGCGCCCCCGACCTCGCCATGGCGGCCGAGCACGATCGTCTCGCGCAGGAGCAGCGCGGCGCCCGGCCCCAGCTCGATCGCGGAGCGGCGCTCGGCATGCGCCCCGGCCGTCACGACGAACGGCAGGCCGTTCCAGACGAGCCGCGCGCCGGCCCCGACGCGCGCGTCGAGCCGCCAGCCGGAGCGTCCGGGATAGGCGACCGTGCCGCCGACGTCCTCGATCTCGAGCGTGCAGCCGGGACCGACCTCGACCTCGATGACGGCCGCGTCCCCGTCGAGGAGGAGCATCTGCGATGCCGCGACGGCGACGACGACGCGCCGCGCGGAGCGCTCGACGAGGCGCGGTGCGAGCGGGCCGACGACGAGCTCCACGCGGGCGCGCGGCTCGGCCGCCGCCACGACGATGCGCGTCGGGTCAGTGATCAGCGCCGGCCTCGGCGTGCGAGTGCGCGTCGGCGTGGGCGTCGGCGTGCGAGTGGACATAGCCGCCGTCCGGGTGCTCGTCGTCGGCGTGGAAGTGCGGCGCCATCGGCCCCGGGTCCTGCGGCACATGCGTGCCCCCGCGGTGCGCCGCGAGCACCTCGAGCACCCAGGCACGGAGAGCCGCGACGGAGGGCGCGTCCGTGCGCGAGAGCGCGAGCACCGGCCGCCCGTCCCGTGCGGCGGTCGCGTCCGCGACCATCTGCGGCACGTCGACGCCGACGTAGGGCGCGAGGTCCGTCTTGTTCACGACGAGGAGGTCGGCGCGGCCGATGCCGGGTCCGCCCTTCCGGGCGACGTCGCCCCCGCCGGCGACGTCGAGCACGAAGATCTGGGCGTCGACGAGCGCCGGGGAGAACGTCGCCGTCAGGTTGTCCCCGCCGGACTCGATGAGGACGACGTCGAGCGGCGCGAAGTCGCGCTCGAGGTCCTCGGCCGCGAGCAGGTTCGCCGTGATGTCGTCGCGGATCGCGGTGTGCGGGCAGGCGCCCGTCTCGACCGCTCGGATCCGCTCCGGCTCGAGGACGCCGGCGGAGCGCAGGAAGCGCGCGTCCTCGTCGGTGTAGATGTCGTTCGTGATCACCCCGAGCCGGAGCTCCTCGGCGAGCGCGCGGCAGATCGTCGCGATGAGCGACGACTTGCCGGTGCCGACCGGGCCGGCCACGCCGAGGCGCAGCGCTCTCTGGGAAACGGTGTCCTCAGCCACGGAAGAGCCTCCTCGGTGCGATGGCGTGCTGCTCGGCCCACGCCTCGGCCTGCGGCGCGCTGAGCGCCGGGATCTGATGGGGGGAGCGCACGGCGGCGATCTCCGGCACGCGCGCCTCGATCGACGCGCATGCGGCGAGCACGAGCAGCGCGCCGTCGGCGGGATCGCGCGGCTCGAGCTTCAGCAGGGCGGCCACGGCGCTCGCGAGGTCGTCGTAGACGGAGAGCCGCACGAGCTCCTCCGCCGGCAGGCCGGTCGCCGCCGCGATCGCGCCGAGGACGACGGGTCTCGGCGGCGTGACGAGGGCCGCGAGGGCGGCGGACTCCGGCCACAGGCGCTTCGCCAGCCGGAGGAGGCCGCGGCCGAGCTCCCGGGAGGCGTCCCGCATCGCGGCGCTCGGCGTGCGCGCCGCCCAGGCGCGTTCGACGTCCCCGAGCGGGCCGCCCTCCAGGACCGCCGCACGGGCCGCGACGGCGGTGGCGGCGTCGACGAGCCCGGTCGTGCGGGCGCGGGCGAGCAGGAAGCCGGCGGCCTGCGCCGCCGGCATGCCGCCCTGGAGCGCGGGCTCGAGCCCGGAGGAGTGCGCGTGCCCGCCGCTCGGCAGGCGCGCGTCGGCGAGCAGGAGCGCGACCGTGCCGGCCGCGGGGAGCGTTCCGCCGTCCATCAGAAGAGATGGTAGAGCTGTGTCAGCGGCAGGGACTCGGCCGGAGCGGGCCGCACCGGCTCCCCGTCGATGGAGATCTCGAAGGTGTCCGGACGGATGACGATCGCGGGCAGCGCGTCGTTGTTCTTCAGATCCGTCTTGCCGATGCCGCGCGTCGGCCGGACCGGGAAGAGGCGCCGGCGAAGGCCGAGCTCGTCGGCGAGGCCCGCCTCGATCGCCGCGGGGGCGACGAAGGCGAAGGACACGTCGGCACCGATCGCGTCGCCGAACGCGGGACGCTGCAGGACGGGCTGCGGCGTCGGGATGGAGGCGTTCGGGTCGCCGAGCGCGCCCCAGGCGAGCGCACCGCCCTTCATGACGACGGAGGGGCGGACGCCGAAGAGCCTCGGATCCCAGACGACCAGATCGGCGAGCTTCCCCACCTCGACGGAGCCGATCAGGTGGTCGACGCCGTGCGCGATCGCCGGGTTGATCGTGTACTTGGCGATGTAGCGCCGCGCTCGCTCGTTGTCGGCGGCGAGCCCGCCGGGCAGCGCCCCGCGGCTCGCCTTCATGACGTGCGCGACCTGCCAGGTCCTCGTGATGACCTCGCCGATCCGGCCCATCGCCTGCGCGTCGGACGAGGTGACGGAGAGCGCGCCGAGGTCGTGCAGGACGTCCTCCGCCGCGATCGTGGTCGCCCGGATCCGCGACTCGGCGAAGGCGAGGTCCTCGGGCACCGCCGGGTTGAGGTGATGGCAGACCATCAGCATGTCGAGGTGCTCCGCGACGGTGTTGACGGTGTGCGGCAGCGTCGGGTTCGTCGAGCCGGGGATGATGTGCGGCAGGCTCGCGAGCGTGAGGATGTCGGGTGCGTGGCCGCCGCCCGCGCCCTCGACGTGGAACGCGTGGATCGACCGGCCGCCGATCGCGCCCACGGTCGACTCGACGTACCCGGCCTCGTTGAGCGAGTCGGAGTGCAGCGCGACCTGGAGGCCCCACTCGTCGGCGGCGCGCAGCGCGGCGTCGATCGCCGCGGGGGTGGAGCCCCAGTCCTCGTGGACCTTGTAGCCGCCGGCGCCGGCGAGCGCCTGCTCGGCGAGCGCGGCGTCGGAGACCGTGTTGCCCTTGCCGAGCAGGAGGACGTTCACCGGCAGCGCGTCGAGGGAGCGCAGCATCGTCCTGAGGTGCCAGGCGCCGGGGGTCACCGTCGTCGCTTTCGAGCCCTCCGACGGTCCCGTGCCGCCGCCGACGATCGTCGTGACGCCGGTCGCGAGCGCCTCGTGGAGCTGCGACGGCGACAGCAGGTGGACGTGCGAGTCGATGGCGCCGGCCGTGACGATGCGCCCCTCGCCCGAGACGACGTCGGTCGACGGGCCGATCACCATGTCGATGCCGTCGCTGACGTCGGGGTTGCCGGCGTGCCCGATGCCGACGATGCGGCCGTCGTACTTGACCACGAACGCGTTCGGCAGATCGATCCGGTTGGCGATGTTGGCCAGCGCCGAGCGGATCGTCGCATCGTCGT
>JAGIAU010000168.1 GCA_017744755.1 Microbacteriaceae bacterium | reverse complement strand
GCGTGTTCTGCGATGCCCGGGCGAGCGCCTCGAGATCCTCGGCCGTGACCTTCGCGGAGACCTCGAGCTTGTCGCGGACCTTGCCGTTCACCGACACGACCGCCGTGACGGTGTCCTCGACGAGCAGTGCCGGATCGGCCGGACGCAGGCGGGCCTCGGACACGGTGCCCGCATAGCCCAGCCGCTCCCACATGTCCTCCGCCGTGTACGGGGAGAACAGCGACAGCAGCACCGCGAGCACCTCGGCGGCCTCGCGGACCGCCGGGTCGCCGGCGCCGGCGCCGTTGTCGATCGTCTTGCGGATCGCGTTCGTCAGCTCCATGAGACGAGCCACGACGACGTTGAACTTGAAGCCCTCGATGAGACCAGGCGCGTCGGCGAGCAGGCGGTGCGTGATGCGGCGCAGCGCGACGTCGCCGTCCTTCCACGCGACATCCGTCGGCGAGGTCACCTCGCCGGACACGCGCCAGGCGCGCGCGAGGAACTTCGCGGAGCCGCCCGGTGAGACGTCCGCCCAGTCGATGTCGTCCTCCGGCGGGCCGGCGAATGCCATCGTGAGACGGATCGCGTCGACGCCGAACTCGTCGATCTGCTCCGACAGGCGCACGAGGTTCCCGCGGCTCTTCGACATCGCCGAGCCGTTCATGAGGACCATGCCCTGATTGAGCAGCGCGCTGAACGGCTCCGTGAAGGTCACGTAGCCGAGGTCGAAGAGCACCTTGGTGATGAAGCGCGCATAGAGCAGGTGCAGGATCGCGTGCGTGACGCCGCCGACGTACTGGTCGACCGGCGCCCACTGCTCGGCCTTCGCGACGTCGAAGGCCTGCGAGTCGTCGTTCGGCGACAGGAAGCGCAGGAAGTACCAGGACGAGTCGACGAAGGTGTCCATCGTGTCGGGGTCGCGCTGCGCCGTCCGGCCGTCCGGCAGGGTCACGGTGCGCCACTCGCTCGCGGCGCCGAGCGGCGAGGTGCCCCTCGGCTGCAGGTCGAGGCCGGCCGACGGCGGGAGCTCGACCGGCAGTGCGGACTCCGGCACCCGGATCTCCTCGCCGTCCTCCGCATGCAGGATCGGGATCGGCGTGCCCCAGTAGCGCTGGCGCGAGATGAGCCAGTCGCGCAGGCGGAACGTCTTCGCCGCCCGGCCGACGCCCTGCTCCTCGAGGAGCTGGATCGTCCGCTTGATGGCGTTCTGCTTGGAGAGGCCGTCGAGCGGGCCCGAGTTGATCATCCGGCCGTCGCCGCTCAGCGCGACGCCCGTCGAGGCGGGGTCGAGCGAGTCGAGCGTCACGGGGATCATGAGCTCGCCCGTCTCCGGGTCGGCCGGGATGACCGGGATCGCGCCCGTGATCGGGGCCGTCGTGTCGACGACGACCCGCACCGGCAGGCCGAACCTCCGCGCGAAGTCGAGGTCGCGCTGGTCGTGGCCCGGCACCGCCATGACGGCGCCGTGGCCGTAGTCCGCCAGGACGTAGTCGGCGGCCCAGATCGGGATCCGCTCCCCCGTCAGCGGGTTCACCGCCCATCGGTCGAGGAACACGCCGGTCTTCTCCCGGCTCGCATCCTGCCGCTCGATCTCGGTCGCGAGCTTGACCTGGTCGAGATACGCGGCGAACGCGCGCTGCGTGTCCTCCCCGGCCCCGGCGACGAGCTCGGCAGCCAGGTCGGACTCCGGGGCGACGACCATGAAGGTCACGCCGTGGATCGTGTCCGGACGCGTCGTGAACACGCTGATGCGCTCCGCCCGCCCCTCGATCGCGAAGTCGATCTCCGCGCCGACGGAGCGGCCGATCCAGTTCCGCTGCATCGCGATGACCTTCGACGGCCAGGAGCCCTCGAGCTGGTTCAGGTCGTCGAGCAGCCGGTCCGCGTAGTCCGTGATGCGGAAGTACCACTGGGTCAGCTTCTTCTTCGTGACCGGGTTGTCGCAGCGCTCGCAGAGGCCGCCGACGACCTGCTCGTTGGCGAGCACCGTCTGGTCGTGCTCGCACCAGTTGACCCAGCTCGCCTTGCGGTACGCGAGGCCCTGCTCGTGGAGCTTGAGGAAGAGCCACTGGTTCCACTTGTAGTACTCGGGATCGCTCGTGTGGAGCACGCGGCTCCAGTCGAAGGCCGCGCCGTAGCGCTGCATGGACTGCCGCTGCTGGGCGATGTTCGCGTAGGTCCACTCCCGCGGGTCGACGCCGCGCTTGATGGCGGCGTTCTCGGCGGGCAGGCCGAAGGAGTCCCAGCCGATCGGGTGCAGCACGTTGAAGCCGCGCTGACGCCAGTACCGCGCGATGATGTCGCCGAGCGCGTACGCCTCGGCGTGCCCCATGTGCAGGTCGCCCGAGGGGTACGGGAACATGTCCAGCACGTACTTCCGCGGGCGCGGGTCGTCATCGCGCGCGACGAACGTCTCGTTCGCCTCCCAGTACGCCTGCCACTTCGCCTGGATGGCGTGCGTGTCGTACTCGCGGGCGGTCACATCGGGGGTGTCGTCCTGCTCTGCCACGACCATCCAGCCTACCGGCTCGGTATTCGGCTCGGATTCGGCGGAGTACGCGCTCGGCAGAACGCTCCTCCGCGCCTCCGCCGTTCCGGTGCCACTTGTGGCGGGAATGCGCGCGCTCTGGCCGCCACAAGTGGCACCGGAAGCGCGATCAGAGGAGGATCCAGGAGGCAGCGGATTCTGCTTCGTGGTGCGCTGAGCGTCACGCCTGTCAGGCCCCGCCGGCCCCGGAGGGGGGCTCCCCGAGCGCCGCGAGCAGCGCGGCCGCCTTGAGCCGGGCCTCCGCGAGCTCGTCCCCCGGCACGGAGAGCGCGGTGATGCCACCGCCCGTGCCGACCGTGGCGCCGTCCGCGTCGATGACGATGGAACGGATCGTCATGGCGAGGTCGACGGCGCCGTCGTAGCCGAAGTAGCCGAACGCGCCCGAGTAGATCCCGCGCGAGCGCGCCTCTAGCCGCGACAGGATCGACACGGCGGAGTGCTTCGGCGCCCCCGTCATGGAGCCGGCCGGGAAGCACGCGGCGACCGCGTGCACCGCGTCGCGGCCCGGGGCGAGCCGCCCGCCGACCGTGGAGACGAGCTGATGGACGTGCGGATAGGTCTCGACGTCGAGCAGCCTCACCACCTCGACCGTGCCGACCTCGCAGACGCGCGAGAGGTCGTTACGCATGAGGTCGACGATCATGACGTTCTCCGCGCGCTCCTTCTCGTCGGCGCGGAGCTCCGCGGCGAGCGCGGCGTCCTCGGCGGGCGTCGCGCCGCGCGGGCGCGTGCCCTTGATGGGCTTCGTCTCGACCCAGCCGTCGCGGTCGACCGCGAGGAACTGCTCGGGGCTCGCGCTGAGCAGCGCGACCGGTCCGGAGCGGAGGAACGCGCCGTGGTGCGACGGGCTCGAGCGCCGGACCCGCCGGTACACCTCCCACGGGTCGAACGCCCCGTCGACCCGAGCCTCGGTCGTCAGGCACAGCACGTAGGCATCGCCCTCGGCGATCGCGTGCTGGCAGGCCCGGACCATCTCGAGGTAGTCCGCATCGGAGTACGCCCACTCGACGGCGGAGTCCGCGATGCCCGCCGTGGCCGCCGTCGGCCTCGCCGGTCCGGCGGCGTCGGCCTTCCCCGTGTGTTCCGACGTTCCATGCTCGTTCCGACGTTGCAACGTCGGAAGATCCGTCGGACGTCGGAACCTGCCGCCGGGATCCCCCGGTCCGGCGGGGAGCACGCGCGGCGCGGGTGCGGACTCGCGCTCGGACACGGCGGCGAGCGCCGCCAGCACGTGCTCGCGCCAGGCGGCGAGCTCGCCGTCCCACGCGGTGCCGCGGGCCAGCAGGCGCGCGCGGCCGGAGCCGTGGTCGACGGCGATGGCGCGGTCGACCCGCATGAGGAGCGCATCGGGGTATCGCCGGGGCGACATCGCGCCGAGGCCCATCGTCTCCGCGTACAGCTCGTAGCCGAGCCAGCCGACGATGCCGAGCGCGAAGCCGCCGGAGGCGCCGCCGGAATCGAGCCCGGAGCAGTCCACGTCCCAGCGCGCGCGTTCCGCGCGGAGCCAGCCGAGCACGTCGCCGCCGCGCAGCCGGATCTCCTCCGCGTCGACCGCCCAGGCCGCCGCCCCCAGATAGGAGACCCCGCCCGAGCCTGCGGCGGTGTCGAGCCAGAAGGCATGCTCCGCGTCGCCCCAGAGCGCCGCGAACGCCACCTCGGCGTCGACCGCGCCGGGCACGTCCCAGGTCAGCACCCGCTCCCGCATCCGTCCATTCTCCCGGGCTGCGGGCGCCGCACGGCCCGACCCGGGAGAATGGCCGGGTGAATCCGTTCGAGGCGTTCGGCCTGTGGCTGTCGGGCGTGCTCGCCGCCGTCCTCGACTTCGTGATCGCCATCGGCCCGCTGTGGGGCGCGTTCTTCGCGACGCTCGCGATCTTCCTCGAGACGACGCTGTTCGTCGGCATCGTCGTGCCGGGCGACACGGTCGTGATGACCGCCGCCACGGCGGTGCACAGTCCCGGCTACTATCTCCTCCTGCTCGGCTGCGTCATCGCGGGGACGCTCGGCGGGCAGTCGGTCGGCTTCGCGCTGGGCCGCTGGTGGGGCCCGGCGATCCGCAGGTCCTGGCTCGGCCGCCGGCTGGGCGACGCGACCTGGGAGCGCGCGGCGCGCTACGTGGGCCGTCGCGGCGGCATCGCCGTGTTCGTGAGCCGCTTCCTCCCGGGGCTGCACGCGCTCATGCC
>JAGIAU010000167.1 GCA_017744755.1 Microbacteriaceae bacterium | reverse complement strand
CAGGCGTATCCCGGGGCCCAGCGCTCCGGATCGTCGATCATGAGGTGGACATCGAGCGGGATCGGGCTCGTCGCGACGATCCGCTCGACCATCTGGGGGCCGAACGTGAGGTTCGGGACGAAGTGGTTGTCCATGACGTCGACGTGCACGAGATCGGCGTTCGGGATGCGCGCGAGCTCGTCGGCCATCCGCGCGAAGTCGGCGGCGAGGATCGACGGGTTGATGCGCACGGTCACGGCTCCACGGTAGTCCGGACGGTCCCTCCGTCTCGGCTCCGCCTCGCACGGCGAGCGCTCCTGGGCGCGAACGGCGCGTCAGAACGGGCGCAGTGGACCATTTGCGCCCATCCCACGGCGCGGCAGGGCACCTCTGGGCGCAAACGGCGCGTCAGAACGCACCCAGGGCGCCGTTTGCGCCCACCGCCGCGCCAAAGCGTGCCGTCTGCGCCCACCGGCCCGGTTCTAGGCTCGAGGGGTGCTGCCGCAGGACTGGACCCCGTATCGCCGCGACGACGGCGAGGTGCTCGGGTGGATCCGGCCCGCCGGCGAAGCGGACGGCGGGGACGGCGAGCTGTGGGTCGCCGTGGATCTGCTCGGGCGGGGGCTCGGCGGGCCGACCGAGTGGCTCGACGCGGAGGCGGCGCTCGAGGCGCACGGGATCGGCTGGATCGCGGGGCGGTGGACGCTCGACGGGGAGCCGGTGCGGATCGCGGAGGTCAGCACCGAGCGAGTCGTCGTCGTGTCCGACGAGTACGGGTCCGCGAACGCCGTCGGCGCGGAGGTCGAGCGGATCGTGCTGGGGTGGCCGGCGCCGGAGTCTCTGCGGCGGAGCTGAGCGGGTCGAGGTCTCGATACGCCCTTCGTCTCGCTGCGCCCGCTCGGGGCCGCTCGACCCGGGGAGCTGCTCGACCCCGCGGCGGGACTACTCGACCCGCTCCAGGAGCTGGATGAACATCGCGTCCGTGCCGTGGCGGTGCGGCCAGAGCTGGACGTGCGTGCCCGGCGCGAGATCGAGGGGCGCCTTCGCGACGGCCCGGACGACCATCTGGGTGTCGAGCGCGCGAACGTCCGGATGCTTCCGCAGCGCCGCCGACACGACCGCCTTGGTCTCGGCCGCATGCGGGGAGCAGGTGACGTAGGCGACGAGGCCGCCGGGCTTCACCGCGGCGATCGCCGCGTCGAGCAGTCTCGACTGCAGCTCGCCGAGGCCGGGCACGTCGCCGGGCTGCTTGCGCCAGCGGGCCTCAGGGCGCCGGCGGAGCGCGCCGAGACCCGTGCAGGGCGCGTCGAGCAGGATCCGGTCGAACGCGCCGGGCTCGCGCTCCCCGAACGTCGTCCCGTCGCCCTCCACGGCCCGTACCGCATCGCCGAACGGGGCGAGCGCCTTGCGGACGAGGCCGACGCGGGCCGGGACGAGCTCGTTCGCCGTCAGCGCCGCCCCGCCAGCCGCGGCCTCGGCGGCGAGCAGCGCCGCCTTGCCGCCCGGGCCGGCGCACAGGTCGAGCCAGCGCTCCCCCGCCTCGACGGGCCTCGCGCGGGAGAGCGCGAGGGCTGCGAGCTGCGAGCCCTCGTCCTGCACGCGCGCCCGCCCGGCGGCGACCGCCTGGATGCGGGTCGGGTCGCCGCCGGAGAGCAGCGCGCCGACGGGCGAGTACTCGGCGGCGCGGGCCCCTGCACCCGTCAGATCGTCGAGCGAGGACAGGCCGGGCAGCGCGACGAGGGAGACCGCGGGCGCGACGTTGTCGGCGACGAGCAGCTGCTCGAGCTCGCCCTCCCGTCCCTCGGCGACGAGCACCTGACGGAGCGCGCGAACGACCCATGCCGGGTGCGAGTGCTCGATCGCGAGCGCCTCCTCGCCGGACCTCGCCCCTGCGACGGCGCGTGCGATCCACTCCTCGGGCGTCGTGCGCGAGATCGTGCGGAGCACGCCGTTCACGAAGCCGCGCGCCGAGGCCTTCTGCACGAGGCCGACCGTCTCGCCGACGGCGGCGTGCGGCGGGATCCGCATCGCGAACAGCTGGTGCACGCCGAGCCGGAGGATGTCGATCGCGTGCTCGTCGACCGCGCCGATGGGACGGTTCGCGGCGAGGGCGATGACGGCGTCGTAGAGACCGCGACGGCGCAGCGTGCCGTAGGTCAGCTCGGTCGCGAGGCCGGCATCGCGCTCGTCGAGGCCGGCCGCGGCGATGCGGGCGGGGAGCAGCAGATTCGCGTAGGCGTCGTCGGCCTCGACGGCGCGCAGGACGTCGAGGGCGACCTGACGCGGGCTAGCCACCGAGCACCGTCCGTGCGCCGCGCGGCCGGCCGCGGTACCAGCCGCCTGCTGCCATGGCAGAACGGCCGAACGGCGTCACGCGCAGCAGCTCGATGAGCCCGGCGCCCGTGCCGACGAGCACACGCCGACCGTACATCTCGACCTCGCCGGGGGCGAGCGGGAGCGTGTCGTGCGCGGGCACCGCCTCGAGCACCTTGAAGCGCTGCCCGTCCAGCGTCGTCGCCGCGCCCGGCTCCGGGGTGACGGCGCGGATGCGGCGGTCGAGCGCCGCGGCCGGCTGCGTCCAGTCGAGGGCGCCGTCGACGACGGTCAGCTTCCCGGCGAAGCTCGGCTCGCCCGCCTGCGGCGTCCCGATCGCGGTGCCGGCGGCGAGCCCGTCGACGACGTCGAGCAGCGCGCCCGCGCCGACCCCGGCGAGGCGGTCGAGGAGCGTTCCGCTCGTCTGGAACCGTCCGACGGGCTCCGCGACGCGGGCGTACACCGGGCCGGCGTCCATCTCGGGAACGAGCTGGAAGACGGAGACGCCGGTCTCCGCATCGCCCGCGAGGAGCGCGTGCTGCACCGGCGCGGCGCCGCGCCAGCGCGGGAGCAGCGAGAAGTGCAGGTTGATCCAGCCCAGCCGCGGACCGGAGAGCAACGGCTCGCGCACGAAGCCGCCGTACGCGACGATGACCCCGAGATCCGGCTGGAGGCCGAGGATCGTCTCGGTCGCCGCGGCGTCGAGCCGGTCGGTCCGGATCACCGGCACGCCCGCCGCCTCCCCGCGCACGGCGACGGGTGTCGGCGTCAGCACGCTCTTCCGCCCGACCGGCGAGTCCTCGCGCGTGACGATCGCGACCACCTCGTGCCGCGAGTCGAGCAGCGCCGCGAGCGCCGGCACCGCCGCGGCCGGGCTGCCGGCGAACACGATCCGCAGCGGGCGATCGCTCACGCGGTCGGTCTCGGCTGCTGCTGGCACCGGAACATTCTCCCAGGCGTCAGCCGAGCGCCTGACCGGCGCCGCCCCGCGCCGCGGTCCCGAACCGCCGCCCCACGAACGGCTCGGGGTCGTCCATCCGGACGCGCAGCGCCGCGCTGCGCTGCGGGTGCGTCCTCGACGCCGTCCGGCGTCCGGTCGCGTGCCGCAGGATCTCCGTGCGCAGCGCCGTCGCGACCTCCGCGCCGCGGCGGTAGTCGAACCGGACGATGGTCCGGACGACGCCGTCCTCCTCCGCGACCGGACCGATGACGTCCTCGAAGGCGATCCCCGCGGCCGCGACCGCCGCGCCGACGGCCGCCGGACTGCCGAGGAGCGTCGCGGTGCGCACGGCGGGCGGGAGCCGGACCAGGGCGCGTTCCGCGAGCTCGCCGCGGACGACGTCCGGCTGGCGCCACTGCGCGAGCGCAGCGCCGATCGCGCCGCCGACGCCGACGAGATGGATGGGCGCGGCGGGCGCGGCGAGGGCGATCGCATTCGACCAGGTGCGCAGGGCGTCCTCGACGACCCGCAGGGACTCCCGGCCGAGCATGCGGTCGCCGTCGAGCAGCAGGACGGCGCGGTAGCCGCCGGCGGCGACGGGCTCGGCGCCGCGCGTCGCGATGACGAGCGCGGGCTCCGGGCCGACCGCGTCGACGCGGTGCGTTCCGTCGGCGACGACGACCTTCGCCTGCGGGAACGCCCTTCCGAGCTCCGTGGCGGTCCGCTGCGAGCCGCCGGGGGTCTCGTCGCCGGGGCGGGAGACCTGCACGAGCACGGGACCGTTCGCCAGGGCGTCGGCCGCGGACCGCCAGGCGCTCGACGGGATGCGCGCCTGCTCGGCGATGCGGTCGCCGCCGGTCTGCATGGCGGTCGGGATGACCCTCGGGACGGGTCGTCGCACGAAGCCGACGCGCTCGCACCAGCCGACCTCGACGAGCCGCTCCGCCTCGGCGCTCGGGCTGTGCGCGAGGAGTACGAGCGCGCAGCCCTCGAGCTCCTGCCGGACGAGCGCCGCGTCGCGCGCGTGCGCGCCCGGCGCGAGCGGCTCCTGGTACGCGGGATCCCCGTCGTCCCAGACCGCGAGCAGGCCGAGGTCCTGCGCGGGCGCGTAGACGACGGATCGGGTGCCGACGATCGCGAGCCCCGGACGGGAACGCGCCTGGAGGAACGCGCGATACCGCGCCGCGGCCGGCTGGTCCGCGTCGAGGCGGACGACCTGTTCCGCTCCGACGGCGGCGGCGACCGCGGCGGCGAGCCGTTCGAGGTCGCGGCGGTCGGGGACGGCGAGGATGACGCTGCGACCTTCGGCGATGGTCGCCGCGGCGAGCGCGGCGAGGGTGCGCGGCCAGGCCTCCGGCTCGGGGATCGCGGGGACGACGAGGCGGGCGCCGGCGTGCACGCGCTCGCCGAGGGCGGCCGGGTAGCCGGGGACGACGAGGCGGGCGCCGGCGTGCACGCGCTCGCCGAGGGCCTGACCCTCGGACGCCGCCGGAGCGCGCTGCAGCCAGGCGGTCTCGGCG
>JAGIAU010000166.1 GCA_017744755.1 Microbacteriaceae bacterium | reverse complement strand
CGCCGAACCCGTCCTCGATCTCGCTGTCGAGCAGCGACAGGTTGCCGAACACGCCGGTGTCGGGCAGCCCGAGGAAGCCGAGGTCGGTCGAGATGTCGAACTCGATGCCGTAGACCTTGCCGTTGCCGACGTTCTGCGGCTGCAGGATCGGGAACACGTCGCCGTCGTCCTCGCGCTCGTCCACGTACTCCACCGACGTCGCCAAGATGATCCAGGCGCCCGTCTTCCACGTGAACGGCGATGACCCGGAGGCCGTGGTCCGCGTGGCCCAGCTCGCCTTCGAGTTCCGCGAGCGGTTCCACAAGGACGTCGTCATCGACATGGTCTGCTACCGCCGCCGCGGTCACAACGAGGGCGACGACCCCTCGATGACCCAGCCGCTCATGTACAACCTGATCGAAGCCAAGCGCAGCGTCCGCAAGCTGTACACCGAGGCCCTGATCGGCCGTGGCGACATCACCGAGGAAGAAGCGGAGCAGCTGCTGCGCGACTACCAGGAGCGCCTGGAGCGCGTCTTCGCGGAGACCCACGCCGCCCAGACCTCCCCGATCCCGGTCATCACCTCGGATTCCGCGGCCGTGTCCGGCATCGAGCGTCCGATGGCGCAGCGCAACGACGGCATGGTCAACACGCCGAGCACCACCGCGATCAGCGCTCAGACCCTCGCCCACATCGGCAAGGCCTTCCTCAACGTCCCGGAGGGCTTCACGGTCCACCCCAAGCTCAAGCAGCTCCTCGAGAAGCGTGCACAGATGTCCGTCGACGGCGGCATCGACTGGGGCTTCGGCGAGATCGCGGCCTTCGGCTCGCTCGTCATGGAGGGCGTCCCCGTTCGTCTCACCGGTCAGGACTCCCGCCGCGGCACCTTCGTGCAGCGTCACGCGGTGTTCCACGACCGCAAGACCGGCCAGGAATGGGCACCGCTGGAACACCTCTCCGAGGACCAGGCCAAGCTCTGGATCTACGACTCGCTGCTCTCCGAGTACGCGGCGATGGCGTTCGAGTACGGCTACTCCGTGGAGCGCGAGGAGGCCCTCGTGCTCTGGGAGGCGCAGTACGGCGACTTCGCCGACGGCGCCCAGACCGTCATCGACACCTACCTCTCCTCCTCCGAGCAGAAGTGGCAGCAGCGCTCGAGCGTCGTGCTGCTCCTCCCGCACGGCTACGAGGGCCAGGGCCCGGACCACTCGTCCGCCCGCATCGAGCGCTACCTGCAGCTGTGCGCCGAGGACAACATGACGGTCGCCCGTCCCTCGACCCCGGCGAGCTACTTCCACCTGCTGCGCCGCCAGGCGTACGCGAAGCCGCGCAAGCCGCGCATCGCGTTCACCCCGAAGTCGATGCTGCGCCTCAAGGGCGCGACGAGCGACGTCGCGGACTTCGTGAACGGCGGGTTCGAGCCGGTGCTCGACGACGCGCGGGTGACCGACCCGGGCGCCGTGCGGCGCGTCCTGCTGCACGCCGGCAAGATCCACTACGACCTCGCCGCCGAGCAGGAGAAGCTGCCGAACGCCGGCGACTTCGCCCTCGTCCGCCTCGAGCAGTACTACCCGGCGCCGATCGGCGAGCTGCAGGCCGTCATCGGCCGCTACCCGAACGCGGAGCTGGTCTGGGTGCAGGACGAGCCGGAGAACCAGGGCGCCTGGCCCTTCGTGAACCAGGAGCTCGCCAAGTACTGCGATCGCGCCATCAAGGTCGTCTCGCGTCCGTCCTCGGCCGCGACGGCGACGGGCCTGCCGAAGCGCCACGCGGCGGAGCAGACCGTGCTGATGGACCGCGCGTTCGCGATCTGACCCTTCGACTCGCTGCGCTCGCTCAGGGCCCCAGGGCTCTGGCTTCCTGAGCGAGCCGCAGGCGAGTCGAAGGACTACGCCTCGGCGAGCGCCTTGCGCAGCGCCGCCCGCGCCCGCGAGATGCGCGACTTGACCGTGTCCACCAGGATCCCCTGGTGCGCCGCGATCTCCTCGTAGCTGAGATCGCCGAACTCGCGGAGCACGAGCGCGACGCGGAACGCCTCCGGCACCTGCGCGAGCGCCGCCTGCACGCGGTCGCGGTCCGCGAGACCGTCGCTGAAGTCGGCGACCTGCGGGTGCTCGTCCGACCACTCCTCCGGCAGCTCCTCCGCCTCCTTGCGCCGGCGGATGACCTGCAGGGCCGCGTTGACGGCGATCCGGTGGCACCAGCTGGAGAACGCGCTGTCGCCGCGGAACCGCTCGAGCCCGTGCCAGACGGCGACGAGCGCCTCCTGCAGGGCGTCCTCCGCATCGCCGCGGTGCCGCGTCGTGCGCAGGCACACGGCCCACAGCCGGTCCCGGTACGGCGCCATGAGCGTCGCGAACGCGCGCTGGTCGCCGGCTGCGGCGCGGGCGACGAGCGCGGCCTCATCCATGCGTTCGTCCTCCTGCGGCCCTCTGCGCGCGACATGCGGCATCCGAAAACTGATCCGGGAACATTCTGGCGGCTCCGTGCATCAGAATGGCGATGGAACATCCGGCACATCGAGGGAGTCGCCATGGTCGATGAGGAGCAGCCGGTGCTCGGCGACCCGCCGGCCCTGCCCGACGGGCTCTGGGCGTCGGTCCTGGAGCACGCGTTCACCGCACCCGTCCCCGACGACCTCGACGCCCTGCTGCCCTCCGACGAGGCGTTCGGCGAGACGCTCGACGACGCCGGCTGGGCGGACGCGGGCGCCTTCGCGACGGGCGACGACGGCTCCGCCTCGGACGGCGAGGACGCCTTCGGCCCGTTCGGCTCCTCCGATGCGCCCGGCCATGTCGGCGACTGGTCCGAGGCCTCGCACGGCTCGTTCTCCGACCACCACGACGACGCGGGCTCGCCCGACGCCGACTTCTGATGGCACCGGCGGGGGACGCCGTCGCGCTCGAGGGGCGGACGGTGGGCGTGCTGGACGGAGCGCGCGCCCTCGTCGACGCGGACGACCGCGCCGCCTACAACGCGGCGATCGAGTCGCTCCGCACGCGCCCCGGCGCCCACGCCGTCGTCGTGGTCGGCGAGGTGGGCGCGGGCAAGAGCTCGCTCGTGAACGCCCTGCTCGGCGCCGACCTCTCCCCCGTCGGCGCCGTCGAGACGACCGGCACCTACCTGCGCTTCGTGCCGCCGGGGACGCCGCCGGACGAGCTGGCCGCGGGCCGCGCCCGCGTCGACTTCCCGGACGGCCGCCGCGTCGACATCGGCGCGGAGCGGCTCGGCGACTGGGTCGTCATCGGCGGCGCGGCGCTCGAGGCCGACGAGGGCGAGTTCCCGTCGGGCGCGGCCGCGGGTGCCGACTCGGCGCTGCCCGGGGTCGTGATCGTCGACACGCCCGGCTCGGGCGGCGTCGACCCGGCGCATGCGCGCGTCGCGATCGCGAGCGCCGAGCGGGCGAGCGTGCTGCTGCTCGTGACGGACGCGGGCGGTCGGATCACGGAGCCGGCGCTCGCCTTCCTCGACGCCTGCGCGGAGCACGCCGACGCGATCGTCGTCGCGGTGAACCAGATCGACAAGCTGCCGGGCTGGGAGATCGTGCTCGAGGAGAACACGCGCCTCCTGCACGAGCGCGACCCGCGCTACGCCTCGGTCGCGGTCCTCGGCGTCTCCGCCCAGCTCGCGAACCAGGCGCGCCTGCGGGAGCGGCCGGAGTCCCGCGAACGGCTGTATGCCGCGAGCGGCATGGAGGCCTTGCTCGAGGCGCTGCGCGAGCGGCTCGCCCGCGCCGATCGCATCCCGGCGGCCCGCGCGGTGCGCCAGGTGCACCGGCTGCTCGCCCGCGAGCTCGCCGAGGCGCAGGGCCGCCTCGCCGCGCTCGACGTCGACGACGACGGGGCCGCCCGGCTCGAGGCCGACCGGAGGCGACTCGAGCTGCTGCAGGAGAAGGACGCGAAGTGGCGGCGCTGGCTGAACCGGCAGTTCGCCATGATGGGCGATCAGGTGACCGACCTCGTCCGCACCCGGACGGACGAGTACGCGGCGAGCTGGCATGAGCGCATCACGAAGCACCTCGTCGGCATCTCGAAGACGAAGTACAAGCAGATGCAGGCCGAGATGGAGGTCGAGGCGAACTACCTCTACCTGCAGATCGACGACCAGATCCGCGCCCGCGTCACGGCGATCGCCGAGGAGCTCTTCGCCTCCGTCGACCTCGGCGACTTCTCGGAGGCGATCTTCGGCGAGGAGGGCATCCCGGCGGACGCCCGCGGCCTGCCGCCGATCGTGCGCCGCGAGGGGAAGGCGGACCTCGACCCCGGGCTGCTGAGCGCGTCGTTCATGGGCGGCACGATGATCAGCGTCGTCGCGCCGTTCCTCGCCCCCGTCGGCATCGCCGGCATGCTCGCGGTGAACCTGCTCTCCCGCGGCGGGCTGAAGAACAAGCGCGACGCGACCGCGCACGCCGAGCGCATGGTCCCGCGCATCCGCGAGACCGCGGGCGCGCGGCTGAACCGGGTGCTCTGGGAGTACCGCGACGAGATCGAGGACGTGTTCGCCAAGGAGCTCGCCCGCGTCGGCAAGGCGCTCGCCGCCGAGGTCGCCGCCGCCGCGAAGGCTCGGCAGCTCTCCGCCGAGCAGCTGGAGACGGAGCGCGCCGAGCTGGGGACCCGCATCGCCGCGCTCGAGGCCCAGCTCGAGCGCGGCTCGAGGGAGGTGCGTCGACTGATCTGGGAACCCGTGGGAACATCCGTGCGGGCCGCCGCATCGGATGAGGCAAGGAAGCAAGACTCCCGCACGAACTGACCAGGAGCGATCATGGACGACTTCACCCCGGACCACACCGACCACGGCGCGGACGCCGGCGTCGACACCGCCTACGACCTCGAGC
>JAGIAU010000165.1 GCA_017744755.1 Microbacteriaceae bacterium | reverse complement strand
GAGAGGATCAGCGGCTCGGGGCGCACCGTGAAGAGCACGACGAAGGCGAGACTCGGCAGGACCGACTCCAGGATGCCGCGCCAGCCGCCCATCGCGGTCCAGACGACCTTCTGCGTGCTCTCGCTGCTGTCCGCGCCGAGCCCGGCGCGGCGCGCCGCTCCGCCCAGCGCCGCGCCGATCAGGTCGGCCGCGGACGGCTCAGCGGGCGCAGCGGCGTCCTTCTCGCGCGCGTCCTGCTCGCGGTCGGCGTCGGTCACGCCGAGCCCGGCGTGGACGGCATCTTCAGCGGGATGAGGTCGCGGGGCGGCATCGGGGATCCGCCGCGCACGACGACGATCGAGCGGAACAGCTCCTCGATCTCCGCGGCCGCGTCGCGGTCCGTCGCGCCCTTGCCGGCGATGACGCCGCGGAGGAACCAGCGCGGGCCGTCGACGCCGATGAACCGGGCGAGGCGCATGCCCTGCTGGCCCTCCACCGTCACCGGGATCTCCGCGAAGATCTCCGGGCCGAACGGACCCGTCGCCGGCTTCGCCCGCGCGCCCTGCGAGGCGAGCTGCTCCATGATCTGCCCGCGGATCTCGTGCCACAGGCCGCTCGAGCGCGGCGCCGCGAAGGGCTGCACCTGCAGCGTCGAGCCGTGGTACTCCAGGCCGACCGCGACGACGCGCTTCGAGGCCTCCTCGACCTCCAGCCGCAGATGCAGATCGGTCCGCGGAACGATCTTCACGCCGCCGAGGTCGACGTACGGGCGGACACCCGAGACCTCGCTCGCGTCGAACGGCCCCTTGGTCGCGCGGTCCTCGGGCGCCGACTTCGGCGTCAGCTCCTCGGCCGCCTCCTCGGGCGACTGCTCCAGCGCGTTCTCCTGCGCCGATGCATCCGTCATCGCGCACCTCCGATTCCGGTGGATCCGAACCCGCCCTCGCCCCGGTGGCTGCCCGGCAGCCGCTCGACGCGGACGAACTCCGCGCGGGAGACCGGCATGACGATGAGCTGGGCGATGCGGTCGCCGACCGCGATCTCGAACGGCTCGTCGAGATCCGTGTTCAGCAGGGTCACCCGGAGCTCGCCGCGGTAGCCCGCGTCGACCGTGCCGGGCGAGTTGACGATCGTGATGCCGCGCTTGGACGCGAGGCCGCTGCGCGGCACCACGAAGGCGACGTAGCCGTCCGGCAGCGCGATCGACACGCCCGTGCCGACCGTGGCGCGACGGCCGGGCTCGATGGTGAGCGCCTCGGCCGAGTGCAGGTCGGCGCCCGCATCTCCCGGATGCGAGTAGGTCGGCGTCTCGCCGGAGGCGATGAGGACGGGGACGACGTCGGGCACGCACCGAGAGTAGTGCAGTTGAATGGACGGGTGCCCTACCGCGAGCGTCTCGTCCCCGGCCCCTGGCTGTTCATCGCCTGCGCGCTCGTCATCCCGGCGGCGCTGCTCGCGTTCCTCCCGATCGACACGACGATCGGGATCATCGCCGCGATCGTGCTCTATGCGGCCGTCGTCGCGTTCCTGCTCGGCACGACGCCGACGATCGAGGTCACGGCGGCGGAGTTCCGCGCCGGACGCGCCGTGCTCCCCCGCGAGTTCGTCGGCACGGTCGAGGCGATCAAGGGCGAGGACGCGTTCATCGCGCGCGGGCAGCAGCTCGACGCGCGCGCGTACACGCTGCTGCGCGGCTTCGTCCGGGACGTCGTGCGGGTGGAGAACACCGACCCGCAGGACCCGGCGCCCTACTGGATCGTGTCGACCCGGCACCCGGACGAGCTCGCCGCCGCGCTCGGTCGCTGACTACGCGGCGCACTCCGTGCAGACCGGCCCGCCGAGCTTCTTGTCCTTCTCGACGGCGAGCTGCGAGCGGTGCTTGACGAGGAAGCAGCTCACGCACGTGAACTCGTCCGCCTGCTCCGGGAGCACGACGACGTCGAGGTCGACGTCGGAGAGGTCCGCTCCGGCGAGCTCGAAGGAGCCCGGGTTGTCCGCGTCGTCGACGTCGATCGACGAGCTCTGAGCGTCCGGGACGCGCTCCTTCAGGGCCTCGATGGATTCGCTGTCATCGTCGGTCTTGCGGGGTGCGTCGTAGTCGGTCGCCATCAGTCATCCAGTCCTTGCTAGCCGTGGTCGGCGGAACGGCGGCGACAGTCTGCATGAAGAACTAAGGCAATGCAAACCAGCCGCGAATCCCTTGACAAGGCGCTCAAACCTGCGGCGCGCCCAGGCTATTCCCGGGAATTCGACCGGTCTCGTGTCACCATTCCGGAAGCGCGCCGGGACGCCGGCGAGGAGGGTGATGCTCCATGGATCAACTGCACATCGTCGGAGTCGAGGCCGGCTCGCTCGTCCTCGCGTCCGCCGACGGCACGCGCTACGCGCTGCCGATCGATGAGAACCTGCACGCGCGCATCCGGCAGTCCGTCACCGTGGCCGAGGGCAGCGCCCGCCGGTTGAGCCCGAAGGACATCCAGGCCCACATCCGCGGCGGCATGTCCGCCCACGACGTCGCGCAGATCACCGGCGCCCCGCTCGAGTACGTGCAGCGCTTCGAGGGCCCCGTGCTCGCCGAGCGCGAGTTCGTCGTGGAGTCCGCCCTCGCGATCCCCGTGCACACCGCCTCCGCCGACCCGCTCGCCCAGGCGACGACGTTCGGCGAGGCGATCCTGGAGCGCCTGCACATCCTCGACGCGGTCGGCGAGCGCTGGAGCGCCTGGAAGGAGGCGACCGGCTGGGTGGTCAAGCTCGGCTACCTGATGGGCGCGATCGAGCACGACGCGCGCTGGCACTTCGACCCGAAGCGGCAGACGCTCTCCCCCATCAACGCGGAGGCCGTCGGCCTCTCCCGTCAGGACCCCGGTCACCACGAGCCCGAGCAGCCGAGGCTGCGCGCGGTCGCGCCGCTGCGCGGCGAGGAGCAGGGGCTCGACCGCTTCGACTCGGGTGCGTTCGCCGTCGACCCGTCCTCGATGATCGACAGCGGCCCGGTCCTCGCGCCGATCGGCAGCCGCCCGGTCCCCCGACCGCAGCAGCGCAACGAGCAGACCGCCGACCTCCTCGAGGCGCTCCGCCGACGCCGAGGCGAGCGCGAGACGCCCTCGTACGAGGAAGAGCCGCAGGCGCAGCCCGCCGGCGCGGCGATCCACGTCATCGACCTCGACGTCGAGCTGCAGGTCGAGGAGCTGCACGTCGACGCGCCCGAGCCGCAGCGCCCCGCGCCGTCCGCGTCGTCGGCGCCCCGCCAGAAGTCGGGCAACTACGGCGCCCGCAAGGGCCGCGCGCCCATGCCGTCGTGGGACGAGATCGTCTTCGGCGCCCGCCCCGACGACGACGACGACCCGGCCTGATTCGATCCGTTTTCAGGGACACGCGGCGTGCCGAGCGCGAAACCTCGGCGTGTCGGCCGCCTGTCCCTGAAAACGGATCGAACGAGGGGTCAGGAGAACGCGCCGAGGCGGAGGAGCGGCACCCGCGTCTCCGCATCCGTCCAGGAGCCGTGCTGGCCGACCATGCGGCCGGCGCTCCCGGCGAGGGCGGCCTCTGTGTAGTAGGCGACGCCGCGGCGCGCGGCGACGAGCACGTCGCCGATCCGCGGGGCCACCTCGGGCGCGACCGGGCCGAACCAGTCCGCCGCCAGCGCCTCGTCCCGCGTGCCGGCCCATGCGTCGTCCCCGACGGCCTCGGCCCAGCGCGCCGCGAGCCCGGCGGGATCGGCGTCCGGGGACGCGTACAGATGCAGCAGCCGGTGCTCGCCGCCGAGGTGCGCGACGCCCTGCCATAGCGCCGAGTCGTTCGGGACCTCGACACGGGCGTGCGGCGGCACGTCGACCATGCCGTGGTCGGCGGTGAGCACCGCACCGGTCCGGGGCGGCATCGCCGCCGCGAGCCGGGCGAAGGCGCCGTCCACGCGCTCCAGCGCGTTCCCCCACTGGTCCGACTGCCAGCCGTGCTCGTGGGCCGCCTTGTCGAGCTCCGAGACGTAGCAGTAGACGATGCCGCGCCAGGAGCGGTCGGCGAGCAGCCGCTCGAGCGCCTCGAATCGGTCCTCGATCGTGCGGGCCGGGAGGTACTCGGCGCCGGCGAGGACGGCACGGGTGAACCCGCTGTCGCGGTACCGGTCCGCGCCGATCGCGAAGGCGCGCAGGGACGCGTCCCGCGCTGCGTGGAAGAGCGTTCCACCGCGCAGCCAGCCAGCCGGCAGCTGGCCGTCGTCCCAGCCGTGCAGTTGGTTCACGACACGGCCCGTCGCCGGGACGAGCGCCGAGTAGCCGACGACGCCGTGCTCCCCCGGCAGCGTGCCCGTCGTGAGGGAGGCGAGCGCGGCAGCGGTCGTCGTGGGGAGCCCGGTGCGGATCACGTCGGCCTTCGTCGCCATCGCCGAGGCGAGCGCGCGCGCGTGGCCGGCGCGAGCGCGCAGGTTCTCCGCGCCGAGGCCGTCGACGAGGATCACGGCGGCCCGATCGGCGCCCGGCAGGCCCAGTGCGCCGCCCTCGCCGCGCACCGCGCGGAGGCAATCCGCGAGCACGTCGGCAAGGCGCACGACGGTGCGGGCGGTGCTGGGTAGCATGGCGCCGATCCTATGGCTGCCGCATCTCCCACCCCGCCCGCAGAGCCCGTCGAGCGCATCGAGGACGTCGATGTCGCGCGCGAGATGCAGGGCTCGTTCCTCGAGTACGCGTACTCGGTCATCCTGTCCCGGGCGCTGCCGGACGCGCGCGACGGCCTGAAGCCCGTCCAGCGCCGCATCCTGTTCCAGATGACGGAGATGGGGCTGCGCCCCGACCGCGGGCATGTGAAGAGCGCCCGCGTCGTCGGCGACGTCATGGGCCGGCTGCACC
>JAGIAU010000164.1 GCA_017744755.1 Microbacteriaceae bacterium | reverse complement strand
GGCGTGAGGCGTGAGGCGTGAGGCGTGAGGCGTGAGTCGTGAGTCGTGAGGCGCCGGGCGACGGGGCCCCGCGCGCCTACTCCGCGACGCGGGCGGCGATGTCGGTGCGGTAGTGCGAGCCGTCGAGGGAGATCTTCGCGATCGCCTCGTACGCGCGGGCACGTGCGGTGCCGAAGTCGGAGCCGACAGCCACGACGTTGAGCACGCGGCCGCCGGTCGCGATCAGCGCGCCGCCGGGAGCGTCGGGGCTCGCCGTCGCCGCGTGCACCAGGCGGACGCCGTCGACAGCCGCGGCATCCGCGAGGCCCTCGATCTGGCGGCCGGTCTGCGGCGCCTCGGGGTAGCCCTCGCTCGCGAGCACAACGGTGATCGCGACGTCGTCGCTGAACTCCGGCTCCGGCTGGTCTTCGAGGGTGCCGGATGCCGCGGCGAACAGCAGCTGCGACAGCGGCGTCACCAGGCGGGGCAGCACGATCTGCGTCTCGGGGTCGCCGAAGCGCGCGTTGAACTCGATGACGCGCACGCCGGCCGGCGTGAGGATGAGCCCGGCGTAGAGCAGGCCGATGAACGGGGTGCCCTCGGCATCCAGTTGGCGGATGACGGGGAGCGCCACGTCGCGGGTGACCTCCTCGACGAAGGCCTTCTCGCTGCCGAACTGCTCGGCGAGCCACGGCAGCGGCGAGTACGCGCCCATGCCGCCGGTGTTCGGGCCCTCGTCGCCGTCGAGAGCGCGCTTGAAGTCCTGCGCGGGGCTCAGGGCGCGCACGGTGTCGCCGTCGCTGAGGAAGAAGAGCGACACCTCGGGGCCGGAGAGGAACTCCTCGATCAGCACCGGACCGTGCGGGAGGTAGTGCTCGGCGTGCGCGAGGGCCTCGGCGCGGTCGGAGGTGACGATGACGCCCTTGCCCGCGGCGAGGCCGTCGGCCTTGACCACGTGCGGGGCGCCGAGCTCGTCGAACGCGGCCTCGACCTCGGCGACGGTGGCGGCGCGCACGGCGCGGCCGGTCGGCACGCCGGCGGCATCCATGATCCGCTTCGCGAACGACTTGGATCCCTCGAGCTGCGCGGCCGCCTTCCCCGGACCGAACACCGGGATGCCGTGTGCGCGCAGCACGTCGGCGACGCCGGCGACGAGCGGGGCCTCGGGGCCGACGACGACGAGGTCGATCGCGTGCTCGTTCGCGAACGCGGTCACCGCGGCGCCGTCGAGCGGGTCGACCGTGACCGGGGTTGCATCCTGGGCGATGCCCGCGTTGCCGGGGGCCACGAAGATCTCGTGCTCCGTCTGCTCGGCCCGCAGGGCGAGGATGATCGCGTGCTCACGGGCACCGGAACCGAGGACGAGGATCTTCACCCGTCCAGACTACCGACGTCTCCCGTGCTGGTTTCGGTCGACGGCTCCGGCGCCCGGCGCGCACACTCCAGGATGATGGCGCAGGGGGAGGAACGGAACGGGGCTGATCAGGGGTCGCGCCCGGCGCTGTTCCTGAATTGTGAACGGGGCAGTGCGACGTGAGGGTCAGAGCTCGACGGGGCGCTCGACCGAGCGGTCCCAGGGCAGGGTCCAGCCGGTGGCGTCGAACAGGGCGTCGAGCACCATCGCCGTGAAGCCCCACACGATCGTCCCGTCGATGTCGAACGCCGGTCCCTTCCACGTGCGGCCCATCCGCGTGATCGTCGAGGTGAACCGCACGTCGGGGTCGAGCAGCTGCGCGACCGGGACCCGGAACACCTCCACGGTCTCGGCATGATCGACCGCCGCCACGCGAGACGGCGACCGCCACCACCCCAGCACCGGGGTCACGACGTGGTTGCTCGCCGCGAGAGGCAGCTCGGTGAGCGTCGCCAGCACCTCCACGCCTGCCGGGTCGAGCCCGGTCTCCTCCTCGGCCTCGCGGAGCGCCGTCTCGACGGCATCCGCGTCCTGCTCCTCCCTGCGGCCGCCGGGGAAGGAGACCTGCCCCGGGTGTGACGAGAGGGTGGCGGCCCGCCGCTGCAGCAGCACGTCGAGGTCGGCGGCGACAGTCAGTTCGTCGGTCTGCGCCGGAATGCTGTCGAGGCGGCCGAACAGCACGAGAACGGATGCCGGGTGCGCGCGCTCGTCGGACGGCGGGAACGGCGCGGCCCAGGAGGCGCTGCGGCGGGCCGCGGCGATCAGCTCGGCGCGCGCCCCGTGCAGAGTCTCCTGGTTCGTGGTCATCACCCCGAGCCTATGCCCGCTGCGGGGCCCCGGGGCGGATGCGCGTCGAGAGGGTGGGTGCTTCGCGAGAGCGGATGCTCTTCGCGAGGACGGATGCTCTTCGCGAGGACGGATGCGCGTCAGAAGGACGGATGCGCTTCGAAAGGACGTTTCGGCGGTATCCGTCCTTCCGGGGTGCATTCGTGCGCGGGAGCGCGGGGCGCGGATGCTTCGCGAGGACGATGCGCGTCGCGAGGACTTACGCGCTTCAGAAGGATGAATGCGCTTCGAAAGGGCGTTTCGGCGGCATCCGTCCTTCCAAGGTGCATTCGTCCTCCGGGGTGCCGGGGCGTCGGGGCGCCGGGCGCGGGCGCGGGCGCGGGAGCGCGCCCGGATACCCCGTGCGGATGCCGCGTACGCTGAAGGACATGCCCGCGAAGAAGATCGACATCATCGACGGACGCGCCGCGCTCGACGCGGTGCGGGCGGCGGATGCCGCGGGCGAGAAGCCGGCGCGCACCGTGCTCGCGACGGCCGTGCGGTACCTGCTGCAGCTGCTCGACGAGAAGGCTCCGGGCAACAGCGTGGAGGTGCGCGTGCCGCCGTTCGGCGCCGTGCAGGTCATCCAGGGTCCGCGGCACACCCGCGGCACCCCGCCGAACGTGGTGGAGATGGACGCCGCCACCTGGATCGCCGTCGCGACGGGCGTCGAACGCTGGACGGATGCCGCGGCATCCGGTCGCATCCACGCCTCAGGCACCCGCGCCGACCTCGCCGACGTGCTGCCCGTGCGCCCCTGAGCGCGCGCTCACGACACCGCGGGATTCAGCGTCGCGCGACGACGAGCGGCACCCCGGTGACCGGGTGGGGGAAGACGTCGACGGGCTGCCCGTAGACCTCCTCGATCCGTGCGGCGGTGAGGACCTCGGCCGGCGTTCCCGTCGCGGCGACCCGTCCCGCCGACAGGAGCGTGACGCGGTCGGCGTGCGCGAGGGCGGCGTTGAGATCGTGCAGCACGATCGCGACGGCTGCTCCCGCGTCGGCCTGCGCGCGGATCAGGCGCATGACGTCTTCGTGGTGCTTGAGGTCGAGGGCCGCCGTCGGTTCGTCGAGCAGCAGGATGCCGGTGCGCTGGGCGAGCACGCGGGCGAGGGCCACGCGGGCGCGCTCGCCGCCGGACAGGGAGGTGACGGCGCGGTCAGCCAGCGGGAGAACCTCGGTCGCAGTCATCGCCTCGGTCACGGCCACGTCGTCCTCGTCGGCCTGCGGGGTGCGGGCCCACGGCGCCCGCCCCATGCGCACGACCTGCTCGGCTGTGAACGGGAAGGTCACGCCGTTCTCCTGCAGCAGCACCGCGCGCTGCCTGGCGAGGGCGGCGGGACGGATGCCGGGGAGCGGTGCGCCGTCGAGGTCCACCCGCCCCATCGCGGGGGCGACGTCGCCGGCGAGCACGCCGAACAGCGTGGACTTGCCTGCACCGTTCGGGCCGACGAGCGCGTGCACCTCTCCCGCGGCGATGTCGAGCGCGACGTCGTCGAGGATCGCGCGCCCGGCGCCGACGCGCACGGTCACCCCGGTGGCGACGAGGCGCGGCGCGACGCCTCGGCGCACGGCGCTGTCGGTGCGGCGGCTCATGCCCATCCTCCTGAGCGACCGCGGGTGCGCACGAGGCGCACGGCGCTGTCGGTGCGGCGGCTCATGCCCGTCCTCCTGAGCGGCGGCGGGTGCGCACGAGCAGCCAGAGGAAGAACGGCCCGCCGACGAGAGCGGTGATCATGCCGATCGGCCGGTCGGCGAGCGGCACCGCCGTGCGCGCGACGAGGTCGGCGAGCGCGATCAGCAGGGCGCCGCCGAGCGCCGAGGCGACGGTCAGCGGGAGGTGCGCGGGGCCGATGATCATGCGCATGAGATGCGGGACGACGAGTCCGGCGAACCCGATGATCCCCGCGAACGCGACCGCTGCGCACACGAGCACGGCGACCGTGACGATCACGACGACGCGCAGCAGTTCGACGTTGAGCCCCAGGTGCCGCGCGGTGCGCTCACCGAGCGCGAAGAGGTCGAGCCGGCGGGACACGACGAGCGCGGCGACGACTCCCACCGCGACGAGCGGTGCGACCAGGGCGACGTGCGACCACAGTGCGCCGTTCAGCGACCCGAGCTGCCAGAACACGATCTGCTCGCGCGTCGACGTCGTGCCGAGGAAGGTGAGCAGCGCCATGCCCGCCCCCGCGATCGCGTTGATCGCGATGCCGGTGAGCAGCAGCGTGACGACCTCCGTGCGTCCGCCCGACCTGCTGATCAGGTACACCGCGAGCACCGCAGCCAGGCCGCCGATGAACGCGAACACCGGAGTGGTCCACATGCCGAACGAGGCGAGTCCGAGGGTGATGCTGGCGGCGGCGCCGAGCGCGGCCCCCGACGAGACGCCCACCACTCCGGCATCCGCCAGCGGATTTCCGAAGATCGCCTGCATGAGCACGCCCGACACGGCGAGAGCGGCGCCGACGAGCAGTCCGAGCACGAGGCGGGGGAGGCGGATGCTGTAGATCACGCCGTAGTCCGTCGATGCCGCCGGGGCCCAGGCCGTGTCGACGCCGACGCCGCGCAGCAGCACCCCGACGAGGTCGGTCGGGGAGAGCTGATAC
>JAGIAU010000163.1 GCA_017744755.1 Microbacteriaceae bacterium | reverse complement strand
GCGGCGAGGTGCTCGCGCGCTTCCGCATGTCGGCGATCCCCGCCTCGCCGAAGATCGGGGTCGGCACGATGCCGGGGGCGACGCCGTTCACGCGCACGCCGATCGGCCCGCCGTAGACGGCCGCGCCGTGGATGAGGCCCGTCACGCCGTGCTTCGAGGTCGTGTAGGCGAGCAGGTCCTGCGCGCCGCGGAGGCTCGCGATGGAGGCGGTCACGACGATCGAGCCGCGGGTCCCGGTCCGGATGAAGTGGCGGAACGCGGCGCGGGTGCCGAGGAACGGACCGCGCAGGTTCACGCCCATGACCGCGTCCCACTCGGCGACGGTCGCATCGGCGAGCTGCACGCCCGGCTTGCCGGCGATCCCCGCGTTGAGATGGTGCAGGTCGGCGCCGCCGAACGTCTCGAGCGCCGCCGCCATATAGGCCTCGACGCCCTCCTCCGTCGACACGTCGGCGCCGACGCCGATCGCCTCGCCGGGGAGCGCGGCCGCGGCCGCCTGCGCGCGTTCGCCGTCGAGATCGACGACGACGAGCTTCGCTCCGGCCGCCGACAGCCGCTCGGTCACCGCCGAGCCGATCCCGCCGACGCCGCCGGTGACGATCGCGACCTTGTCGCTCAGACCCGCGTACGTCATTGCCACGCCTCCGATCGGATCCCGGCAGGTGCCGGACCGCTTCGTCCGCCGCATCTTCCGCCCGGGATTGTCAGACGATACTATACAAATCGGAGGTCGCCCCGTGGCGACCGCGACCAGGCAGCGTGGTCCAGCACGGCAGTCGGCCCGTGCCCCGGTAGGATTCGGCGAACCCGAGTGAGGAGGCGCCCTTGGTCAACACGGCCAACGCACTGTCCGACGCCTGGGCCGGCAATCCGGTCGATCGCGTCGCAGCGCCGCTGCGCGAGCAGGTCATCGGCGCGCTGCGCGCCGCCATTCTCGACTTCCGCCTGACCCCCGGCCAGCGGCTCGTCGAGCGCGAGCTCATCGAGCAGCTCGGCGTCTCCCGCACCACGGTGCGCGAGGCGCTCCGCGAGCTGACGTCCGAGGGCCTCGTCACCGTCGTCCCGCAGCGGGGCGCCGTCGTCGCCGCACCCTCGCTCGCCGAGGCCGAGGACCTGTACGAGATCCGCGCCGTCCTCGAGTCGCTGCTCGTCGAGCGCTTCGTCGAGCGCGCGAGCGACGAGCAGATCGAGCGGCTCGCAGCCGCGGTCGAGGACTTCGCCCACGCGACCGCCGGCACGAGCGACATCCGCGTGATGCTCGACGCCAAGGACGGCTTCTACGAGGTCATCATCGAGGGCGCCGCGAGCCCCGCGCTGCAGAGCATCGTCGAGAGCCTGCAGGCCCGCGTCCGGCTGCTCCGCGCGACCTCGATGGGCGAGCCCGGCCGCGCCGAGGAGGCCGCCGAGGAGCTCCGTCGCGTCGCGAACGCCGCCCGCGCCCGCAAGGCCGCCGAAGCCGCCCGCGCCTGCGCGACCCATGTCCGCAACGCCGCCAAGACGGCCCTCAAGCAGCTCCGCGCCGCGGAGGCCCGTACCGACTGAGCGCGTTCACCGTCGACGCGCAGCGCGAAGGAGCGCCATGTCCCAGCCCGACGTCACCGTCGTCCGCATCGTCCCCCAGCCGGGACGGACGGCCGCGATCCTCGAGGTCATGCAGGATCTGGTGCCCGTCGTGCACGAGGAGGACGGCTGCATCCTCTACACGCTGAACGTCGAGGGCAACGGCGACATCTGGTTCGTCGAGAAGTGGGCCAGCCGCGCGGCGGCCGACTTCCACGGACAGCACAGCTCGATCCTTCCGGAGCTCATGGAGCGGACCTCACCGCTCATGCAGGGACCGCCGGAGATCCACTCGCTCGTGCCGTTCCCGATCGGCGGACCGAAGGGCGCGCTCTGAGCGGGACCGCGGTGCGCGGCGGGCGGGTTGCGCGCGCCGCCGTCATGACGGGCTACTTCGAGCCGTTCCTCGTCGGACCGATGCGGATGCGGGACCCGGCGGCGGGCGAGGTGCTCGTGCGGACCGCGGCCGCGCCGTTCTGCTCGACCGACTGGATGGGGTGGAAGGCGATGCGGCGGACGATCCCGCCCGTCGTCCTCGGCCACACCGCCGTCGGCACGGTCGAAGCCGTCGGCGACGGCGTGACGCGTCTGAGCCCGGGGGACCGCGTGCTCGTCGCGGGCACGCCGCAGTGCCGCGAGTGCTACTACTGCCGCGTCGGCCGGCCGGACCAGTGCGAGCTCCTGATGGGCGGCCTGCCGTATCCGATCGTCGCGGAGCTGCCCGACGGCCGCGAGGTGCGCGCCGCCGGCCTCGTCGGCGCGTACGCCTCGCAGTTGCTCGCCTATGAGCATCAGGTGCACCGGCTGCCGGACGGGCTGCCCTTCGACACGGCGTGCCTGCTCGGCTGCGGCATCTCGAGCGCGGTCGGCGCGGTGGAGAACATCGCCCGCGTCGAGCCCGGCCAGTCCGTCGCGATCCTCGGCCTCGGCCACCTCGGCCTGTGGGCCGTGCAGGGCGCCCGGCTCGCGGGCGCCGGCGAGATCATCGGCGTCGACGGTCACGGCGGGCGGCGCGCGCTCGCGGCGTCGATGGGCGCGACGAACCTCCTCGACCCGACGGCCGGCGACCCCGTCGAAGCGGTGCGCGCGCTGACCGGGGGCCGCGGCGCCGACGTCGTGATCGAGGCCGCCGGGCCGGAGATCGCCACGCGCCAGGCGGTGCTCATGGCGCGCCGCGCCGGCACGGTCGTACTGATGGGCGTCGCGCACTCGACCTCCGAGGTCGTGCTCCCCCAGCTCGCCATGACGACGCAGGGCAAGGCGATCCACGGCTGCCAGAACGGCCGCGTCACCCCCGACGTCGACTTCCCGCGGTGGATCGGCTATCTGCAGGACGGGCTGCTCGACCCGGCGCCCTTCATCACCCGGCGCTACGACCTGTCCGAGGCGGACGAGGCGCTGCGCCGGAGCATGTCCCTGGACGACGTGACGGGCGTGTTCGCCCTCGGATAGCGGGGCGGAACGCGCCCGCGCGCGTCCTAGTCGGCCCGCCGGGACGCGGCGAGGCCATCCGCGAGCTCGGCGAGCAGGGCCGCCGCCGCGGCGAGCGTCGCGTGGTCCGCGGTCGTGAGCGGCCCGAGGTGGGCGGCCCAGACCTCGCGGTAGCGGTCGAGGTTCGTCTGGGCCTCCTCGGTCGCGTACACGCGCACCTCGCGGCCGTCCGCGGAGCCCGCCGCGGCGACCTTCCGCGCGAGGCCCTTCTCGACGAGGGCGGCGATCCGGGTCGAGGTGTTGCTCTTGTGCTGGCCGAAGGCGCGGGCGATCTCGGTGACCGTCGCACCGGGCTGCTCCATGAGGATGCGCATGATGTCGGCCTCCGATCGCGTGACATGCGTCATGCCGGGACGCGGGACGGTCACCTCGTACTGGAGGAAGCGGAACACCTCGATGATCCGCTCGCCGATCTCGCCGAGGAGCTCGTCCCGGGACGGTGCCGTCGTCATGCCGTTGAGTGTAGCGATCGGTATAGTTATGATTCCTATAAGTACTGAGGAGACGATGATGTCGACCGAACTGCAGGAACGCCTCGCCGGCTACCAGCCGACCCCCGACGAGCTGGTCGCCGCCGCGGTGGCGCTGCGCCCCCGCCTCCGGGAGCTGCAGGAGGAGCACGCGCGGCTCGGCACCTACGGGCCGGAGATCCACGAGTACTTCGTCGAGCACCGCTTCTACGACATGCTCCGGCCGAAGCGCTACGGCGGTCTCGAGGTCGACCTCGAGACCTTCTTCCGCGTCGCCATCGAGATCTCCCGCGGCGACCCCGGCGTCGGCTGGTCCTTCGAGCTCGGCGCCTCGCACGCCTACCAGTTCGCCTCGCACTTCCCGGCGCAGGCGCAGGAGGAGGTCTTCGGCTCCGCCTACCCGTTCATCTCCCCGTCCCGCGCCTTCCCCGTCCAGTCCGACGTGCGGAAGGTCGACGGCGGCTACCGCGTCAGCGGCGTCTGGGACTACAACTCCGGCTGCACCTACGCCTCGCACATGATGCCGGTCGCCCCGGTGACGCTGCCGGACGGCTCGACGCAGCTGTGGATGTTCATCCTGCCTCGCGAGGACTTCACCATCCGGGACGACTGGGGATTCGGGAAGACGATCGGGCTGCACGCCTCCAGCTCGAACACGATCGAGATCGACGATGCCTTCGTCCCGGATCACGACGCGGTCGTCTTCAACTTCAAGGACATCGTCTGGGGTGACGACGGCACCCCCGGCTGGCAGCTCCACCAGAACCCGCTCTACCTCGGGCGCACCTCCGCCGTCTTCATCGCCGGCCTCACCCAGAGCCAGGTGGGGAACGCGCTCGCCTGCATGGACGAGTGGGAGGCCCTCATGGAGCGGGGCACGAGCTTCGCGCCCCGCGGCCCGCGCAAGGAGTCGCCGTTCTACCAGCACTGGACCGGCGAGGTCGTCTCGGCGGCCGAGGCCTCGCAGACGCTGCTGCTCGGCGCGATCCGCGAGTACATGCGGCTGAACGCGGCGTGGACCGAGGGCGGCGCCGAGTTCACGACCAAGGACGACGTGCGCATCCGCGGCCAGATCGTCCGCGCCGCGCAGCTCGCGCAGCAGGCGATCGAGACCGCGTACACGTACGGCGGGACCTCCTCCGTCGCGCTCGCCGGCAAGCGGATGGGCAAGTACTACCAGGACGCCGCGATGTACCGCACGCACATCGGCTACATGCCCGAGGTGCTGCTCACGAACCTCGGACGGGTCCTGAGCGGCCAGCCGCTGCAGATGTGACGGACCGCTACGCGCCCGGATTCCAGAACGCACCCGAGGAGACGACGATGAACCGCATGAACGAGACGGCCCAGCAC
>JAGIAU010000162.1:1614-4879 GCA_017744755.1 Microbacteriaceae bacterium | reverse complement strand
GGAGTGCGTGGCCGGGTCGGGCGCCGCGCCCGCGTGCACCTGCTTGGTCTCGAAGCGGAGGTCGGACATCTCGGGCCTGCTCTCTTGCGTCTGTCGTCGGGTGGCGCCTGGTGGCGGCGTGAACGATCGGTGCGAGCGTAGGAGCGCCGCTCCGGCGCGGCAACGCCGCGGCGCAATAGTGCGTAGCATTCAGCGGTGACGAACCTCCGGCGGAATCTCGCCCTCGCCGCGCTGATCCTCGGCGCCGCCATGATGATGCTCGACGTGACGATCGTGAACGTCGCGCTGCCGACGCTCCGCGACTCGATCGGCGCGGACGAGTCGACGCTCTCCTGGATCGTGTCGGGCTACGCGCTCGCGAGCGGGTTGACCCTCATCCCGGCCGGGCGGCTCGGCGACCGCTTCGGGCACAAGCCCGTGTTCGTCGCCGGCCTCGTCGTCTTCACGCTCGCCTCGCTCTGGTGCGGCCTCGCCCCGGACGGCCCGCAGCTCATCGTCGCCCGCGTCGTGCAGGGACTCGGCGGCGGTCTGTTCTTCCCGCCCATCGGGGCGTTCATCCAGCTCATGTTCGAGGGCCGCGCGCGGGGCCGGGCCTTCGCGGTGCTCGGCGCCTCGATCGGCGTGTTCACCGCCCTCGGACCGCTCGTGGGCGGCCTGCTCATCGAGGCCTTCGGCGCGGAGCAGGGCTGGCGCTGGATCTTCTTCGTCAACCTGCCGATCGGGCTCGTCGCCTTCGTCGGCGCGCTCGTGCTGCTGCCGCACACGGTGGAGGGGCGCGACTCGCGCGGCTTCGACGGGCTCGGCCTCGTGCTGCTCGCGGGCGGCCTCGTCGCGATCCTCGTGCCGCTCATCCAGGGCGAGGAGGCCGGCTGGCCGCTCTGGACCTGGCTGTCCATCGCGGGCGGCCTCGTCGTCCTCGTGCTCTTCGCGTGGTGGGAGGTGGGCCGGGAGCGCCGCGACCGGGTGCAGCTCGTGCCGCCGCGGCTCTTCCGCCACCCCTCCTTCACGGGCGGCGTGGTGCTCGGGCTCGTGTACTTCGCGGGCTTCACGAGCGTGTTCTTCGTCATCGCGCTCTACTGGCAGGCGGGCCTCGGGCACACGGCGCTCGAGTCGGGCCTCGCGGTCATCCCGTTCTCCGTCGGCGCGATCGTCGGCGCGGCGCTGAGCGAGCGCACCTCGCGGAAGCTCGGTCGCGGCGTCCTCGTGCTCGGCACGGCGTGCCTCTCGGCGGGCTTCCTCGCGCTGTGGCTCGTCGTGCTGCTCGTCGACGAGTCGGCGATGACGAACTGGCTCATCCTCGTGCCGATGCTCGTCGCCGGCTTCGGCAACGGCTGCTTCATCGCGCCGAACATCCAGTTCATCGTCGCGACGGTGAACCGCCAGGAGGCGGGCGCGGCGCAAGGCGTCGTGAACACGGTGCAGCGCATCGGCGCCGCCGCCGGCATCGCGATCGTCGGCGCGATCTTCTTCGGCGCGCTCGACCTCTCCGGCGTCGCCGCGGCGGGCCCGCAGGGGCCGGAGGCGGTGCAGGACGCCCTCGGGGCGGCGTTCACGAACGCGGCGCACTGGGGCCTGCTCGCCTCCGCGGTCGGCGCGGTGCTGTCGTTCTGCCTGGTGTGGACGCTGCCCAAGCGCGTCGCGACGGGCGCGCCGGAGGCGGTCGCGCACGGCTGAGCGGGCGGCGCCCGGTCCGAGCCCAGGAGGATCGCCGGAATCAGGAGATTCCGGGCGCAGAACGTCCTGGGCGCGGCGATCCTCCTGGCCCCGGCGGCTGCCCTGCGGGGAGGTGCGCCGAGGATCCGGGTCGTGGCGGGCCGGTAGCGTGATCGTATGACGAAGCGCGCAGTGGTGACCGGGGCGTCGAGCGGCATCGGCGAGGCGGCGGTGCGGCGGTTCCGCGCCGCCGGCTGGGAGGTGCTCGCCGTCGCACGGCGGACGGACCGGCTCGAGGCGCTCGCGGCCGAGACCGGGGCCGAGGTCCTGACCGTCGACGTCACCTCGGAGGCGGACGTCGAGCGGCTCGCGACGCGGGTGCGCGAGCTCGGCGGCGCGCACGTGCTCGTGAACAACGCGGGCGGCGCCTTCGGCATGGCGAGCTTCGAGGCCTCGAGCGTCGACGACTGGCGCCGCATGTACGAGGTCAACGTCATCGGCCTCAAGCTCGTCACCTCCGCGCTGCTGCCGATCCTGCGCGCCTCCGTCGCGCCGTCACCGGAGGTCGAGGTCGTGGACGCCGCGACGATCGTCAACATCACCTCCGTCGCCGCCTACACGCCCTACGAGAACGGCTCCGGCTACAACGCGGCGAAGTTCGCCGCCCGTGCGATCACCGGCGTGCTGCGCCTCGAGCTGTCCGGCGAGCCGATCCGCGTCGTCGAGGTCGCGCCCGGCATGGTGCAGACGGAGTTCTCGCTCGTCCGCTTCGAGGGCGATGCCGCGCGGGCCGCCGCCGTGTACGAGGGCGTGCACGAGCTGTCGGCCGACGACGTCGCCCGCGAGATCCTGCACGCCTGCGAGCTGCCGCCGCACATCGACCTCGACCTCATCACCGTCAAGCCGGTCGCCCAGTCCGCCCAGTACAAGATCCACCGCGGCCCGCTGTCCGCCCGCCCCTGACGCTCGCTCAGGGTGTTCTGTCGCTGCTCAGGGTGAATATCGCCCTGAGCGGATGCGGAACACCCTGAGCGAGCGGGGGGGGGGCGGTTAGGAGCGGGCGGTGGCGCGGCGGAGGGCCAGATAGCCCACGAGCACGCAGACGGCGAACGGGATCAGGAACAGCGGGTAGACGCCGGCGAAGCCCGCCTGGGCGAGGAACCTGCCGACCGCGGCCCAGCCGTCCGTCAGCACGATCCAGGCGAGGCCGCCGATGATCAGGAGGCCGAGGATCGTGAAGAACGCCACGAGCCCGAGCACCTGCCAGCGGACGAACGCCGCGCCCGCCACGAGCCCGAGCCCGATGAAGAACAGCATGAGCAGGAACACGTACCAGACCCGCGCGATGGCCCCGTCGTCGCCGTAGTAGATCGAGGCGAACATGTGGCCGCTGAGGCCCCAGCCGTTCGTCGCGTCCTCGATCGCGGCCAGGATGCCGAACACGATCGCCCAGCCCGCGGCCGTCACGCCGAGCGCCGCGAGGGTGCCGAAGAAGTAGTCCCTGCGGGTCGCGCCGAAGCCGAGCGCGAAATGGAAGGTGCGGTTCATCGCCTGCACCGCGACGACGAGCTGCCACAAGAAGCTGAACATGCCGGCGCCGCCCCACTGGGTG
>JAGIAU010000162.1:0-1604 GCA_017744755.1 Microbacteriaceae bacterium | reverse complement strand
CGCCGTCCGTCGTCGCGACGTTGATGATGAGCCAGATGAGCACGTTCATCGCGAAGATGATCCCGAGGATGCCGAGGGGCATCCAGACGACCGCGGTCGGGTTCGCGAAGTGCAGCTTGAACACCGCCCAGAAGCGGCTGGGGCGGGCCGGGGCGGCGAGCGCGGCAGGCGTCGCGGCCGGGGAGAACGTGCTCATCGGACGACCTCCTGGTCGGACGGGCTCGGCGCGCCCGCCTGGCCGGTGAGGCGCACGACGAGCTGCTGGAGCGAGACGGGGGTGAGCTCGAGGCCGGCGGCGGCCGCCTCGGCGCGCTCGGCGCCGGTCAGACGCCCGACGGTCACGGAGGCGAGGCCGCCGATGCCGTCGCGGTGCAGGACCTCGCGGCCGGCGACGAAGGCGTCGACCGCCGCGCGCGGCCCGACGACGGTCGCGGCGGAGCCGCGCAGCGCCTCGGTGTCGCTGTCGACGACGAGCCGGCCCTGGTCGATCACGAGCACGTGTTCGAGCAGGTCGGCGACCTCGTCGATCAGATGCGTGGACAGCACCACCGTGCGCGGCCGCTCGGCGATGTCGGCGAGCAGGCGGTCGTAGAAGAGCTGCCGCGCCGCCGCGTCGAGACCGAGGTAGGGCTCGTCGAAGAAGGTGAGCGGTGCGCGCGAGGCGAGCCCGACGATGACGCCGACGGCGGAGAGCTGGCCCCGGGAGAGCTTCTTGATGCGGCGCCCCACCGGCAGCCGGAAGTCGGCGATGAGCCGCTCGGCGAACGCCGCGTCCCAGTGCGGGAAGAACCACGGCGCCGCGCGGAAGACGTGCAGCGGCCGGAAGTCGTCCGGGTAGCGCTGCGACTCGCGGATGAAGCACACCCGCGACAGCACGCCCGCGTGCTCCACGGGGGAGTCGCCGAACACCCGGATGCGGCCCTTGCTCGCGAAGTCCTGGCCGGTCAGCAGCGACATGAGCGTCGTCTTGCCGGCGCCGTTGCGGCCGAGCAGGCCGTACACCTTGCCGGCCTCGAGCGCGAAGCTGACGTCGTCGACGGCGGTGACGGAGCCGAAGCGCTTGGTGACGCCGGCGACCTCGGCGACGAGCGCGGGCGCGGCGGGCGCGTTCATCGGTCGCTCCCGGGGGCGTTCACCATCGCGGCGACCTGCTCAGGAGAGATGCCGAGCTTCGCGGCCTCCGCGAGGAGGGGGGTCACGTACTGGGTGCGGAAGCGCTCGCGTCGCGCGGCGATGAGCCGCTCGCGGGCGCCCGGGGTGACGAACATGCCGATGCCTCGTTTCTTGTAGAGGATCCCCTCGTCGACGAGCAGGTTCACGCCCTTGCCGGCGGTGGCCGGGTTGATGCGGAGGAACGCGGCGAAGTCGTTGGTCGAGGGGACCTGGGTGTCCTCGGGCAGCGCGCCGCTGATGATGTCGTTCTCGATCTGCTCAGCGACCTGCTGGAAGATCGGGCGGGCGTCATCCACGTGCTGCACTCCTGCCTAAGTGGTTCATTACTCAACTAATGAACCATCACACCTCGCATCTGTCAATACCCCGCCGCTCGCTCAGGGTGTTCTGCATGCACTCAGGGTGAAAAAGACCCTGAGTGCATGCAGAAC
>JAGIAU010000161.1 GCA_017744755.1 Microbacteriaceae bacterium | reverse complement strand
TCGTACTCGAGGCCCGCGATGCCCGCCGGGCTCACGAGGCTCGCCGTCTCCGGGGTGACGACGCCGACGAAGCCGACCCGCACCGGGACGCCGTCGAGAGTGACCGTGCGGACCTCGTAGGGCTGCATGGCCGGGTCGGTCTCGCCCTCCTCGAAGACGTTCGCCCCGAGGTAGTCCCAGTCCGCCGCCGGCTCGATGCGGCCCGTGAGGTCCGCGAAGCCCTGGTCGAACTCGTGGTTGCCGACCGCGGAGACGTCGAGGCCGAGCGCGTTCAGCACCTCGATCGTCGGCTGGTCGTCCGCATAGGCGGAGGCGAAGAGCGAGGCCCCGACATTGTCGCCGGCCGCGGCGAAGAGCGTGCCGTCCGGGTTCTCCGCCCGGAGCAGCTCGACGGTCGCGGCGAACAGGTTCGTGTCGTTCTCCGCGATGCGGCCGTGGAAGTCGTTGATGTCGAGGATGTCGAGCTGGAGGCTGTCGTCCGGCGTCGTGACCGGGGTCTCGCCCTTCTCGACGCCGAGGATGACCGGGTTGTGATCGGACGAGCGGTACGGCGCGGTGCCGTCATAGGTCGTCTCGCCCGAGTAGTTGTACCGGCTGTACTCGAGGCCGACCGACTCCTCCGCGTTGATGTTCCAGACGTCCTCGCCCGTGACGCGGGCGGCGAGCGCGGGGCTCACGAGCACGTGGTCGAGGGAGCCGACCGCCGAGGCGAACGAGCTGCTGCCGGTCGCGTAGGACAGGCTGAAGCTGTACGACGTGTCGCCGGGGTTGAACGTCGACGTCGTCTCGATGAAATCGGGGTCGCTGTCCGGGTCGGCGTCGCTGTCCGCGTACAGGTGCAGGAGCGGGTCCTCCATCGTGTACGAGTTGAAGTCGCCGATGAGCGCGACGGAGTCGCCGGGCTCGGAGATCGACTCGACCCAGGTCTTCAGCGCCTCGGCCTGACGCACGCGGGACTCGTTCGACGAGCCCTGGCCGAGGCCGGCCGCCTGGGTGTCGCCAGGCCACGGGCCGACGGAGCCCTTCGACTTGAAGTGGTTGACGATGACGAGCACCGGCTCGCCGTCGTCCTCGCCCTCGGCGTCGACCGGCTGGAACCACTGGCCGATCGGCTCGCGCGCGTTGGCGAAGGCGCCCGGCATCGAGTTGCCGCTCGCGTTGTAGCTCTCCGTGCCGAGCGCGAGGCTCGCGCCCGCGGGTCGCACCTCGGCGGGCTGGTAGATGATCGCCGTCTTGATGACGTCCTGCTGCGCGACGGGCGGCAGCTGGAGGCTCGAGGGGACGAACGCCCACTTCGGCTCACCGCTCACGACGCCGTCGACGGTGCCGTCGGCCGCGTCGTTGAGCGCCGCCGTCAGCGTCGCGAGCGCCTCGTCGCGCGCCTCGCCGAGCTTCGCCGAGTTCTCGATCTCGAGGAGGCCGACGACGGAGGCGTCGAGGCCGTTGATCGCCGCGACGATCTTCGACTGCTGACGGGCGAGGCTCGTGTCGTTCGACGCGCCGCGCGGGCCGGCCCACGCCTGCAGGTCGTTGTCGTCGGACTGGCAGAAGCCGCCGTCCTTGACGCGTCCGTCGACCGTGAGCGGGTTCCCGTCGCGGTCCGGGTAGTCGAGGCAGTGCGTCGCCAGCCAGTCCGGGTACTGCGCGAGGAAGAGCTGACCCTGGGGCGAGTCGAGCCACTCCTGGCTGCCCGTCGTGAAGTAGTTCAGGACGTTGAACGTGCCGATCGTGAAGTCGCCGCGCTCCGCCTCGCTGAGCTCCGGGGCGTCCGTGCGGGTCTGCTCGAACTCGACGAAGCCCGTGTAGCCGCCGCCGCCGACCGTGCGGGTCTGGTTGTGCGTCGCCTGGAGCTTGAAGGCGTTCGAGCGGGCGTCGATGATGACGTTCTCGTGGAAGGTGACCTCCGCGCCGACGCGGACCTGGAGCGCGTCCGACTCGTCGAGGTAGAGCGGGGTCGAGCGGTTCGTGCCGGTCGTGTAGTTGGTGACCGCGTAGGTGTCGTCGAGCGTGACGGAGCGGGCGAGCTCAGCGTCGACGAGCGCCTTGTACTCGGCCGTGGTCGCCGGGTGCGGCGCGACCTCGGTGGGCTGCACGAGCGGGCCGGAGCCGTAGGCGAGGCCGATGTCGCCCGTGAAGTTGAGGTCGTAGGTGTCGGTGATCCACCACTTGCCGGCGTTGCCGGCGCTCGGGTCGTAGACCATCGACTCGACGGACTCGAGGTTCGGCAGCGGCCAGGCGCCGGTGAGCGGCACGATCGTCGCCGTGTCGGTGCCGGGGGTGCCGTCGACGTCGACCTCCTGGTAGTTGGAGGAGGACGTGAGGTTCACCTCGGTGAGACCCTGGTACTCGCTGACGGTGCCGGTGACCTTGACGATCTCGCCGACCGCGAGCTGCGCGTAGAACGCCTCCAGCGCCGTGTTCGACGCGGCGCTGCCGCCGTCGAAGCCGCCCGGGTTCGTGTAGACGAAGACGGCGTCCGAGCCGGGGGTCGACGCGTAGTCGATGCCGGGGGTCTGGATGGTGAAGCCGTTGAAGCCGGAGAAGCGGCCCGAGGAGTACGGGTAGATCGCGGTGACGACGCCCTGCGTCGCGACCGGCTGGCCGTTCTTCGGGCTCGTCGCCGTCGTGCCCTGGAGCTCGGCGATCGGCGTGACCGTCGCGGCGCCGACCGTGACGGTGAACTCCTTCGTCGCGGCCGGCTCGACGCCGTTGCTCGCGGTGACGGTGAACGTGCTCGAGCCCGTGGCCGTCGGGGTGCCCGAGACGAGGCCCGCGGCGCTCAGGCCGAGGCCGGCCGGGAGCGAGCCCGCCGTGACGGCGAGGGTCGGGGTCGGGGTGCCGGTGACGGCGATCGTCTGCGAGTACGGGAAGCCGACGGTCGCGGCCGGGAGCGTCGCGGTGACGAAGGCGGGCTGCGGCGGGGCGACGTACTCGGTCTGGCCGAGGGAGTTCATCGGGGTCGGCGTGCCGACCGTGAAGTCCGCGGCGTTGTCGTTCGTGTCGGTGTGCGAGGCGTCGCGGCTCGCCGACGTGGCGTTCGCCGTCGACGGGGCCGAGCCCGTGCCCTCGTACCAGCCCGCGTCGGGGCTCGAGCTCTCCCACAGGACCGCGTCGATGACGTTCTCCTGCGCGACGCCGGTCGTGACGAAGCTCTCGTTGTAGGTGAGGAAGATCTTGCCCGTGGTGCCGCCCATCGCGAGCGAGCCGGTCTCGTCCGGCGCCGGGAGGTGCGGGTAGGTCGGGTAGACGGTGCCGCCGAGCGCCTCGGCGACGAGCCAGGTGCTGTGCGCGGGGATCGTGCCGGTGAGGACGTGGCGGTTGCCCGTGGCGGAGATCGCCGTCGTGTTCGCCGCGCCGTACTGCAGCGTCCAGCCGGCGAGGCTGATCGGCGCGTCCGTCGTGTTGTAGAGCTCGACGAAGTCGCGCTCGTAGGCCGCGCCCGCGTTGCCGCCGCCGCCGTACACCTCGTTGATGACGACCGAGGGGCCGACCGGCTTGACGTTCGCCGGGTCGACGTGGATCGAGTAGGCGCGGGTCGCGTCGGGGCTGATGCCGTTCGCGGCCAGGACCGTGAACGAGAAGTCGCCTGCCGCGGTCGGGGTGCCGGAGACGACGCCGGCTGCGCTCAGGCTGAGGCCGGTCGGCAGGGCGCCGGCGGAGATGCTCGCCGTCGGCGTCGGCGTGCCGGTGACGCCGAGGTTGACGCTCGCGTAGACCGTGCCGGCTTTGCCGGCGGCGAGCGCGCCTGCCGCCGCGGTGAAGGCCGGCGCCGTGCCCGAGGTGATCTGGATCGTGTAGGCGCGCGTCGCGTCCGGGCTCACGCCGTTCGCCGCCGTGACGCTGAACGAGAAGTCGCCGGCCGCCGAGGGCGTGCCGGAGATCACGCCGGCGGCGGAGAGGGTCAGGCCGGTCGGCAGCGAGCCTGCGGAGACGGTCGCCGTCGGCGCCGGGGTGCCGGTGACGCCGAGGTCGACGCTGTAGGGCGTCGAGAGGCTGCCCGCGGCGAGGGCGCCGGCCGCCGCGGTGAAGCCGGGGGCCGTGTCCACCGGGCCGCTCTCGCAGCCCGCCTCTACGGAGGAGGAGTTCCTCGGCGTCGCGCTCGTGTTCACCGTGAAGTCGGCCGAATTGACGTCGGTGTCCTGGTAGACGAAGTCACCCGCGACCTTGCGCTGTGCGGAGTTCACGTTGCCGGAGATCGCCCCCGTCTTCGTCCCCTCGAAGATGGCCGAGTTGACGCCGACATAGTCGACGACCGACGCGTTGCCGACGATCGACCCGGAGGTCGAGATCGCAGTCCCGCTGCTGATGACGCCGATCTGGAAGCCGCCCGCGCCCATGTTGAAGCCGACCGACTGGTCCGGGGCCGGCAGATCGGCACCGTTGGCGCCGGCCGAACTCGCCTGGACGAGCCAGTAGCCGTGCGCCGGCACGGTGCCGCTCAGCGCGAACGGGCTGCCGCTGTAGCTGCTCGTGCTCGCCCCGCCCGATGAGGCCGCCTGGAGGTACAGGCCGCCCAAGGAGACTGGAGTGCACGTGGGGTTGTACAGCTCGATGAAGTCGGCCTTGTACGAGGCGCTGGCATTGCCGCCGCCGCCGTACGCCTCGCTGATGACCAGTCCAGTCCCAGCGGTGTTGGCCTGAGCCGGAGCGCTGACCACCAGCCCGGACAGAACGACCGCAGCAGCGGTGGCGATCGTGAGAACACGGGGGGCGATGTGCTTCAAGATGACTCCAGACACGAGTGCGACCGCACGAAGCCGCACGACGACTCAGCGACTCTGCCTGAGTCCGGCTACGGGCGAATATCCGCCATGTGAACAATAGGTGACGGCGTGGCCGGCGTGTGTCGGTGGGTGTTCTCGATTTCCGAGGACGCCCGCCGATACGAATCATTCAACGGGTCATGGCAGGAC
>JAGIAU010000160.1 GCA_017744755.1 Microbacteriaceae bacterium | reverse complement strand
GTCGCCGGGCTGGTCCTGCTGCCCGAAAGCGTCGCCGCCATACGCGCGGCGATGGCCCACCGGCTGCAGACGAGCCTCAACCTCGCCCTCGGCTCCGGCATGGCCTCGATCGGCCTCACGATCCCGACGATCGCGGTGCTCTCGTTCTGGCTCCCCTCGGAGCTGACCCTCGGCCTCGGCCCGCTGCAGATCGTGCTCTTCGTGCTCTCCGTCGCCGTCGCGACCCTGACGCTCGTCCCCGGCCGCGCGACGCGCCTCCAGGGCATCGTGCATCTGGCGATCTTCGCCTCGTTCATCTTCCTCGCGGCGCAGCCGTAGGGACCGTGGGGCGAACGCGTCCTGCTCCGGGTCGGTTCCCCTCTCCCCGTATGAAACACGGGGGATGGCGCGAATCGCGGACGGCAGCCGGGCTGTGGTCCGCAGTTCGCGCGTTCCTCCGCATTCCGTACAGCGCGATCCGTCGGTGAGCGCTTCCTCACAGGAGGGATTCGTCCACAGAACGCACATCCGGGCTGCCCGGCCCGGCCGCGGACCCGCGAGGCTTCCGGGATGGAGCTGCTGCAGTTCGTCGCGCGGGAAGGCGGGGTCGTCCATCGGGCGAGCCTGCGGGAGCAGGGTTTCAGCCGGAGTGCGGTCGAGCGCAGCGGCCTCGTCCCGATCGGTCGGCTCTGGCTGGCGGCGCCGGGAACCTCATCGCTGCTCCGCGAGGCGGCGGCGCATCGCGGTCGGCTCGCCTGCGCGTCTGCGGCCTCGCACCGCGGCCTCGCGATGCGCTCGGCTCCCGAGCTCCTGCATCTGCGCGTGGGTGCTCATGCCAACGTCCCGATCGACGGCGTGCGCCTCCACCGCTCAGCGCCGCTGGCGCCCGGGCACCGCCTGATCGAGTCGGTGCCGGACACGCTCGCAGGCGTCGCGAGGTGCCTCCCGCGGCTCGACGCGCTCGTCGTCTGGGAGAGCGCGCTGCACGAGAAGCTCCTGACCCCAGGCGACCTCCGCCGGATCCCGTGGCCGGCGCACGTCGCACGGATCGCCGCTGCCGCGAGCCCCCAGTCGGAGTCGATCCTGGAGACCGTGATGCTGCACGGCCTCCGGGATCTCGGGCTCCCTGTCCGGCAGCAGGTCCAGGTGCTCGGCCGGCGCGTCGACTTCGTGGTCGGCCGGAGCCTGATCGTCGAGACCGACGGGCTCTCCTTCCATACCGGGGAGCAGCGGCGCAGGGACCTGGAGTTCGACGCGCGGGCCGCGCTCGAGGGTGTCCATGTGCTCCGGTTCGACACGATGCACGTGCTCGAGCGCTGGCCGTTCGTCGAGGAGACCGTGCGGCGGTTCGCGGCGCAGGGGTACGTGGGCTGACGCGTCGGGGAGGCACGGCCCGTAGCGCTCGTGCCCCTTGCATCGAATGCGGATGAATGCACGAAACGCGGGTCGATAGCGGGCGTTCCGCTGCTGCTGGCGCGTTCATCCGCCTCTCGTGCCGGTGGCGCGGGGCTCGTCCGCGGACGACGCGCCCGTCGAGCGCATACCGCGGCCTGGGCACTCACGAAATGCGGGCGAATGCACCGATCGTGGACGCTGCAGCGCACGCTCCCCGCTACCCACGCGATCACCCGCGTTTCGCGCGAGGACGCACCGCTACTGCCCGACGAGCTGCTCCTTGACCTGCTTGCGGAGGACCTTGCCGATGAGGGACTTCGGGAGCTCGTCGATGACGAAGAGCCGGCGGGGCACCTTGTAGGCGGCGATCTGGCCGCGGGCGAACTCGCGGACCGCGTCGACGTCGAGCTTCGCGCCCGGCGCGAGCACCACGGCGGCGACGACCTGCTCGCCCGAGGCGCCGTCGGGGAGGCCGACGACGGCGGCGTCCTCGATCGAGGGATGGCGGCGCAGCACCTCCTCGACCTCGCTCGGCATGACGTTGAAGCCGCCCGTGATGACGAGCTCCTTGATCCGGTCGACGACGACGAGGTGGCCGTCCCCCTCGAGCCGGACGATGTCGCCCGTGCGGAACCACGGCCTGCCGCCGTCCGTCGCGGGGACGAAGACGGCCGCCGTCTCCTCCGGCTTCTGCCAGTAGCCGGACATCACCTGAGGGCCGCGGACGATCAGCTCGCCCTGCTCGCCCTGGGGCATGTCCTGGGACGGGTCGTCCGGATTCACGACGCGCACCTCGGTGCTCGGCACCGGGAGCCCGATCGTGCCGATGCGGCGGCCGGGGCCGACGGGGTTGCAGACGAGGACGGGGGAGCACTCGGAGAGGCCGTAGCCCTCGACGAGCGTGCCGCCGGTCGCGGCCTCCCACGGCTCGACGATCGACGTCGGCAGCGGCATGGCCCCCGAGATCGAGACCTGGGCGCCCCGGAGCGACACCCCCTGCTCCTCGGCGGCGAGGCGCAGCCGCTGGTAGATCGGCGGCACGGCGGGGAGGAACGTCGGGGGCCGCTTCTTCGCGACCTTGAGCACGAGGTCCGGGTCGAAGCGCGGGAACAGCACGAGCCGACCGCCCATCGACATCGCGAAGGTGAGGCAGAGCGTGAGCCCGTAGGCGTGGAACATCGGCAGCACGGCGTACACGACGCAGTCCGGGCCGCGCTGCACGTCGGGCACCCAGGCGCGGGCCTGCGCGGCGTTCACGACGAGATTCCGGTGGGAGAGCGTCGCCGCCTTCGGCGTGCCGGTCGTGCCGCTCGTGTACTGCAGGAGGGCCACGTCGTCGAGGCCGGGCTTCGGCACGTCGTCGAGGATCCCCGGATGCTCGAGGAGCTGCTCCCAGGTGACGGTGCCGCGGACCTTCTCGGTGAGCGCCGCGCGCGACTCGCGCGCCTTCCGGATCGGCAGGCGCAGCATCCCGCGCATGATCGGCGGCATCGCGCGAGTGATGTCGACGCTGACGATCTTCGGCTCGAGGTCCTCGGGGAAGTCCTGGATCGTGCCGACGACCTTGTTCCACGCGATCGCGAACTTCGCGCCGTGGTCCTCGAACTGGTGGCGCAGCTCGCGCGGGGTGTACAGCGGGTTGTGCTCGACGACGATCGCGCCGAGGCGGAGGATCGCGTAGAACGCGGCGATGTGCTGCGGGCAGTTCGGGAGGATCAGCGCGACCGGGTCGCCGGCGCGCACGCCGAGCTGGCGCAGACCCTCCGCGGCGCGGTCGATCTGCTCGCGGAGCGTCGCGTACGTCGTCTCGCGGCCGAAGAACTCGAGCGCGGCGTGCCGGTCGCCGTGCCGCGCGACGGTCTCGTCGAGCAGATCGGCGAGGGAGCCGGTCGGCTCCTCGACCTCGGCGGGAACGCCCGGTGCGTAGTGCTGGATCCAGGGCCGCGGCGGCACGTACTCGGTCACGCGTTCAGCCTATTCGCCGGGTTCGCGGGCGGGAATGCTCGCGGGTGCGTTCTGGTGGGCCCGAGGCGGGACGCACCCGGGAGGGCGACTACGCGGATGCGAGGGCCGGGGCCTCGGGAGAACGCTCCGCCGCGGCGTCCTCGTCCGGCGCCTCGGTCTCCGAGCGCAGCGACTCGACGGCCGCGACGAGCAGGCAGCCGAGCAGCCATGCGACGACGACCACGCCGATCGTCAGCGGTCGGAAGAACACGTAGGTCACGACGACGGCCGCCGCCACGAGCCAGTAAAGCGCGACCCGGCGCCGCTCGAGGAAGCGGCTGACGGGGCCGGTGAGGGCGAGACGCCCGCGGAGGAACGCGGGTCCCCGGTCGAGCCAGGCGCGCGTCGCCGCGGCGCCGCGCCAGTCGCCCGCGACCCAGGCGGTGGCGATGCCGACGAAGGCGATCGCGCCGAGGGCGAGGACGGCGGCGCCGAGCGCGCCGGTCACCGAGTCGAACATGACGCCGAGCGAGTCCGGGTCGAGCACGCCGACGGACGTCGTCGCCGTGCGGCCGATGCCGAGGCCGATGCCGAGCAGGATCGCGACGACGCCGAGCGCGATGCTCGCGCCGAGCACCCAGCCCGCACGGCGCGGCGCCACGGCGATGCCGCCGATGAGGAGCGCCGCGGCGAGGATCGGGAGCCAGGCGCCCGCCGCGATGCCGAGCGCGTAGAACGTCTTGACCCGGCCGATGCCGGCGACGGTGCCGATCTGCACCGGGATGCTCACGTCGTCGGGGATCCACTGCGCGAACGCCCAGCCGGCCGCGAGCATCCGGTCCTTCGCGAAGGCGACGATGGGGCCGAGCTCGAGCGCGACGTCGTCACCCCGGAGCTGGCCGATCGCCTGCTCGTCGCCCCGGAGCGTCGCGTTCAGCTCGGAGTGCAGCAGTCGCAGCGACTGGGTCCACAGCTCCGGGAACTGGTCCGAGGTGACGATCGACTCGACGCCCCAGCGGATGAGCGCCGAGGCGCCCTCGACGATGGGGCCCTTGACGAGGTCGAGGCCTGCCGAGAGCTCGGGCGTGAGGTCGAGCTGCTTGAGCGCGTCGAGCAGGCCGGCCGTGGTCGCCTCGAGGTTGATCGCGTTCGAGATGCCCTCGACGGCGGCGTCCGTGACCGCCTGCTGCACCTCCGGCGACTCGGCGAGCGGGCCGAACGTCGCGACGAAGGCCTCCGTGTTCGTCACCTGCTCCTGCGCGAACTGCACGAGCAGCGCGAGCGGCGTCACGAGCACGCCGAGCACCACGAGCACGCCGGCGAGGATGCGGCGGCCGATGAGCGCGCCGGTCGGTCGAATCCGTCCCCTCTCTTCGACTCGGGCTGCGCCCTCGCTCAGGGGACCAGGGCCGGCTCCCTGAGCGAGCGGAGCGAGTCGAAGGGTCGCCGCCTCGTCCGCGAGGAGCGCGTTCTGCTCCGTCAGGAGGGCGTTCTGCTTCTCGAGGAGCGTCTGCCGCGCCTCGAGCTCGGCGAGGCGGGTGCGCAGCTCCGCCAGCGTCTCCCTCGGCATCCCGCGTCCCCCCTGCTCCGACCGGCCTAGTGGCCGGAGCCCTCGGTCTCGATCTCCGTGCGGTCGCCGCTCCACAGGGTGTGGAAG
>JAGIAU010000015.1:3966-18918 GCA_017744755.1 Microbacteriaceae bacterium | reverse complement strand
CCTCGGCCGCCTGCTTCTGCGCCGCGGCGACGGCCGCCGCGGCCTCGCGCTGGGCGGTGGCGCGGAGCTCCGCCGCCTCCGTCGACGCCCCGCCGCGGAGCGTCGCGGCCTCCTGCGTCGCCGTCTCGACGGCGAGCCTCGCGTCCTGCTCGGCGCGGCTGCGCAGGGCCTCCGCGTTCGTCGTCGCGGTCGCGACGATCTGCTCGGCGCGCTTCGTCGCCTCGGCGACCTGGCGCTTCGCGGCGTCCTCCGCCTCGGCACGGGCTGCGGCGACCTCGCCGGACGCCGCGGCGCGGAGGGCCTGCGCGTCGATGTCGGCCTGACCGATGAGCTTCGTCGCCTGCTCCTCGGCGATGCGCAGCGTGCTCTCCAGCCGGGAGCCGAGGCCCGCGTAGGTCGGGCGGCCGATCTCGTCGAGCTCGGCCTGCAGGTCCTCGTTGACCGCGAGGAGGCGCTGGACCTCCTTCTGGGCGGTGGCGCGCTCCGAGGCCGCGCGGTCGGCTCGGGCCTTCAGGTCGGCGAGCGCGCGGTCCACCTCATCGCGGCGATAGCCGCGCATCTCGGTGCCGAACCTGCTCTCCTCAGCCAATTCGCCCTCCCGGTGGCTCGCCCGCAACCCTCAGAGTTTAGTGGGAATCGATGACGCCGCGGCTTCGGGGTTGGCTCTCCCAGGCTCTCTGCGGGTACCCTGGAACGTCGTTTTCCGGGGAGTTGTTCCGTACCTTGCGTCTCGTCTTCGCCATCATCACGTTCGTGGCAGCCGCCGTGCTGCTCGCGTTCGGGATCGGCGTGCGCACGGCGCCTGAGCCCGTGCAGAAGTACGACTACGCGGTCGAGTCGGAGGGCTCGGCGCCGCTGACGATCGTCGACGGCTCGACGCTGAACGCGCTCGACGGGCGCCAGACGATGACGGTCCGCGGCGACGGCCAGATCGTCGCCGCCTACGCCCGCCGCGCGGACGTCCTCGCCTGGGTCGGCTCCGCGTCCTACAACGAGGTCGCGTTCCGCGACGCCGACGGGGAGGCGTGCACGCCCGACCCCTCGGCCCCGGAGCTGTGCGGGCTCGAGTCGATCGCGCATCCGGGCGACGAGCTCGCCGTGCCGGACCCGTACGGAGCCGACCTCTGGATCGAGGACTTCCGGGACGAGGGCTCGCTGCGGATGACGGAGACGTTCCCCGTCGACCTCACCTATGTGCTCGCCTCCGACGGCACCGCCCCGGCGCCCGCCGAGATCGAGCTCGCGTGGCCGACCCCGCCGCCGGCGTCCCGCGAGGTCTCGGCGTGGTTCATCATCGCCGGGGCCGTGCTCGGCGTCATCGGCCTCGTCCTCCTGCTCGGCGCCGTCTACCGGATGCGCCACAAGGGCGGCCCGAAGCGCCGGATGCCGAAGGTGCCGAAGCGCCCCACGATCAAGTCGGTGCGTTCCCCCAAGGCGGCCGCCGCCAGGGCCGGTGCCGGCGTCGTCATCCTCGCGATCGCCGCCGTCGGCCTCGGCAACGCCGGGACCCCGGCGATCGCCGCCTCGACGCCCCAGCCGACGCCCACCCCGGGCGCCACCGAGCCGGGCGCGGCGATCCCGGCGCTCGACGAGCGGCAGATCCGCCGCATCTTCGAGCGCGTCCGGGACACCATCGGCACCGCGGACGAAGGCAACGACGCCGCGCTCGCCGCGACTCGCGTCGACGGCCCAGCGCTCGAGCTGAAGACGGCGGACTACGCGCTGCGCGCGAAGGACGCCGGCCAGATCCCGTCGTCGCCCGCGATCCCGCAGGACGGCGAGCTGGCGCTCAGCCTCCCGCAGCAGGTCCCGGCCGACTCCGATGCGTGGCCGCGTCGCCTCTTCCTCGTCGCCGCGCAGCCGCAGGCGCTCGAGGGGGGCGAGCCCGCGCCGACCGCGACGGCGACGCCGACCCCGGGACCCGACGGGACGGTCGCGCCGGAGCCCGCCGTCGCCGTGCTCCCGCCGGTCGCCATGGTGCTCACGCAGGCCGGCCCGCGCGACGCGTACAAGGTCGAGTACCTCGTCGCGCTGCAGGCCGACATCCCCGAGGTCCCGGCGACCGAGGACGGGACCGCGCTGCTCCCTCCGGACAGCTCGCTCGTGTCGTTCCCGCTCGCCGGCGTGACCCCGGCGTACGTCGACATCCTCACGCAGGACACCGCGAGTCCCGTCTACGACGCCTTCGACATCGCGAACGACCGGTTCATCCTCGGCTGGGGCCTCGCCAAGCAGCAGGCGCAGCAGCAGAACCAGGCCGGGCAGGAGTCGCCGAACAACATGGCGTTCGCCACCACGGCCGGCGACAGCCCGCTCATCGCGCTCGCGACGACGGAGGGCGGCGCCATCGTCACCGGCACCGTGCGTCAGCTCGCGAACGTCTCGCCTGCGGAGGCCGGGGCGAAGGTCATCGGGCAGGGCGACATCCAGCTGCTGAGCGGCGTCGAGCGCACGGAGCGCGGCTACGCGTCGACGTACGTCGGCCAGCTGCTCTTCTACGTGCCCCCGCTCGACAGCGAAGGGCCGATCGTCGTGCTCGGCTACGCTGGCGGGATCGTGTCCTCGAAGGAGCTCTGATGTCGGACCCCGGTGCCGCGAGCCTGCGCGGCGCGGTCGACCTCACCTCGCTCGTCCGCCGCGCGAACGCGCCGGCCGCCCCCGGCGATGACGACCCGGACGCCGCCGTCTTCGCCGTCGACGACCTGAGCTTCGGCCGCGTCGTCGAGCTCTCGCGGACGGTCCCCGTCATCGTCGAGTTCGGCGACGGCCGGACGCCGGGCAGCATCGTCGAGTCGATCCTCGCGACGTACGGCGGCCGCTTCGCGCTCGCCCGTGTCGACGCCCTGGCGAGCCCGCAGCTCGTCCAGGCCTTCCAGGTGCAGCAGGTCCCGCTCATCGCCGCCGTCATCGGCGGCCGGCCGCTGCCGCTCTTCGTCGGCGCGCTGCCGGAGCCGGAGATCCGCGACGTGCTCGAGCAGGTGCTCCAGGTCGCGGCCCAGCAGGGCGTCACCGGCACGGTGGGCACGGGCGAGGACGCCGAGGGCGCGGAACCCGCTCCCGCGCCCCTCCCCCCGCTCCATCAGGCCGCCTACGACGCGATCGAGGCGGGCGACTACGCCGCCGCGATCGCCGCCTACGAGCAGGCGATCAAGGAGAACCCGCGCGACGCCGAGGCCGTCGCCGGCCTCGCCCAGGTCCGCCTGCTCGCCCGGCTCGGCGACAGCGGCGCGGACGCGGACGAGGCGGACCGTGCGTTCGCGAGCGGGGACGCGGAGGGCGCGTTCGCCCTCCTGTTCGCGGCGTTCGCCGAGGGCGACGCGTCGGATCGCGAGCAGATCAAGACGCGGCTCCTGGAGTACTTCGAGATCCTCGGCGACGACCCGCGCGTGGGGCCGGCCCGTCGGAAGCTGACCTCGCTGCTGTACTGAAGGATCGGCTGTATGCCGACTTGCCGTTCCGGGTCGCAAGAAGAAGCCACCCGCTCGATGGGTCTGTCTTCTGGACCTCATGCTCCCGGCGGTCGGAGTCGGCGGAGTCGTGGTGCTGACGTCGCCGCTCGATCGGAACGGGGACTCCTGCCGCGGGGAGGCATGATTCGCTGCGCGCGGCCTCAAGCATGCTTGAGATCTCAAGGTCTCTTGAGGCGGCCTACGTCAGGGGGCGAGCCACACGGCGGACAGCGCCGGGAGGTGCACCCAGGCGGAGGCGGGGCGGCCGTAGTGCTCGCCCGCGTTCGCGTCGACGCCGCCGAGGTTGCCGGTGCCGTTGCCGCCGAACTCCACCGCGTCCGTGTTCAGGATCTCGTTCCAGCGCCCGCCGGATGGCAGCGCGATGCGGTAGTCGACGGCGACGCCGGAGAAGTTGAACGCCGCGGCGACGGCGTGCCCGCCGCGCGACCAGCGCAGGAACGCGATGACGTTCTGCGCGGCGTCGCGCTCGTCGATCCAGGCGAAGCCGGCCGGATCGTGGTCGAGCTCCCAGAGCGCGCCGCGCTCCCGGTAGTGGCGGTTCAGCTCGTGGACGAGGTGCTGCGTGCCCGCGTGCTCGCGGTGCTCGGTGAGCCACCACTCGAGGCCGCGCTCCTGGCTCCACTCGGAGGACTGGGCGAACTCGCCGCCCATGAAGAGCAGCTGCTTGCCGGGATGCGCCCACTGCCAGGCGAGGTAGGCGCGCAGCTGCGCGTGCTGCTCGGGACGGCTGCCCGGCATCTTCTCCAGCAGGGAGCCCTTGCCGTGCACGACCTCGTCGTGGCTGAGCGGCAGCAGGTAGCGCTCCGAGTAGGCGTACAGCATCGAGAACGTCATCTCGTCGTGGTGGAACGAGCGGTGGATCGGCTGCTCCTCCATGTACTGGAGCGAGTCGTGCATCCAGCCCATGTTCCACTTCAGGCCGAAGCCGAGGCCGCCGGCGCTCGTCGGCGAGGTGACGCCCGGCCAGGCCGTCGACTCCTCGGCGATCATGACGATCCCGGGGTTGCGCTTGTAGGCGGTCGCGGTGACCTCCTGGAGGAACGCGATCGCCTCGAGGTGCTCCCGGCCGCCGTGCACGTTCGGCCGCCACTCGCCGGGCTTCCGGGAGTAGTCCAGGTAGAGCATGCTCGCGACGGCGTCCACGCGGAGGCCGTCGACGTGGAACTCCTCGAGCCAGTACAGCGCGTTCGCGACGAGGAAGTTGCGCACCTCGCTCCGGCCGAAGTCGAAGATGTACGTGCCCCAGTCCGGGTGGTCGCCGAGGAACGGGTCGGCGTGCTCGTACAGCGGCGCGCCGTCGTACCGGGCGAGCGCCCAGTCGTCCTTCGGGAAGTGCGCCGGCACCCAGTCGAGGATCACGCCGATCCCCGCCTGGTGCAGCGCGTCGACGAGGTGGCGGAAGTCGTCCGGATGGCCGAAGCGGCTCGTCGGCGCGTAGTAGCCGGTCACCTGATACCCCCACGACGGCCCGTACGGGTGCTCCATGACCGGGAGGAACTCGACGTGCGTGAAGCCGAGCTCCTGCACGTACGGCACGAGCTCGGCGGCGACCTGCCGGTAGTCCAGTCCCGGCTTCCACGAGCCGAGGTGCAGCTCGTACACGCTCATCGGCGCCGTGTGCGGATCGGAGCCGGCCCGCCGGGCCAGCCAGTCCTCGTCGCCCCAGGCGTATCCGCTCGCCACCACGCGGGAGGCGGTGTCCGGCGGCGTCTGCGTCCAGCGCGCGAGCGGGTCGATGTGCAGCGACCAGTCGCCCCCCGCCCCGCGGATCGCGAACTTGTAGGTGTCGCCCGGACCGATGCCGGGGACGAACGCCTCCCATACGCCGCTGCCGATCGCGGTCAGCGCCGGGCCGTCGACGGGCACCCAGCTCCAGCGCTCCCCGGCGAGCCGCACCTCGCTCGCGTTCGGCGCCCACACGGCGAACCAGGTGCCATCGACGCCGTCGAGCGCTCCTGGATGCGCGCCGAGGGCGTTCCACAGCTGCTCGTGCCGGCCCTCGCCGATCAGGTGCAGGTCGACGGCGCCCAGACCGTGCGTGCGGGGGGCGCCGGGGGCCGGCTGCGCGTGCCGTGCGTTCATCGGGTCGCCGATCCGTAGTCGATGGACAGGATGTGGACGGGAAGGGTGCGCGGGTCGAGGCGCACCCAGGCCTGCTTCCCCCAGCGCCAGCGGGCGCCGGACAGCAGCTCGACGACGTCGAACTCGGCGTCCTCCGCGAGGCCGAGCCGCGGGAGGTCGAGGTACACGTTCGACTCGCGGACGGCGTGCGAGTCGACGTTCGCGACGACGACGACGCCGTCGGGGCGGCCGTCCGGGGTGAACGCGCCCGGCAGCGCCCGCGAGTAGACGACGACGTCGTCGGAGTCGGACCAGTGCACAGCGAGGTTGCGGAGCTGGCGGAGCGCGGGATGGGCGGCGCGGATCTCGTTGAGCCGGGTGATGAACGGCGCGAGCGAGCGGCCGGCCCGCTCCTCGGCGGCCCAGTCGCGCTGCTTGTACTCGTACTTCTCGTTGTCGATGTTCTCCTCGGCGCCGGGGCGGGCGACGTGCTCCACGAGCTCGTAGCCCGCGTACACGCCCCAGCTGGGCGAGCCGGTCGCGGCGAGCGCCGCGCGCACCTGGTATGCGGACCGGCCGCCGAGCTGCAGGTACTCGGTGAGGATGTCGGGCGTGTTCACCCACAGGTTCGGACGCAGCGTCGCCGACCAGTCGTCGGAGACGGTCGTCAGGAACTCCTCGATCTCCGCCTTCGTGTTCCGCCAGGCGAAGTAGGTGTACGACTGCTGGAATCCGGCGTCGGCGAGGGAGCGGAGCATCGCGGGTCGGGTGAACGCCTCCGCGAGGAACACGACGTCGGGATGGCGCGCGCGGAAGTCGGCCATGAGCCGCTCCCAGAAGTCCAGCGGCTTCGTGTGCGGGTTGTCGACGCGGAAGATGCGCACGCCCTGCGCGATCCAGTGCTCCAGGATCCGCACGACCTCGGCGAAGAGGCCGTCCGGGTCGCGGTCGAAGTTCAGGGGGTAGATGTCCTGGTACTTCTTCGGCGGGTTCTCGGCGTACGCGATCGTGCCGTCCGGGCGGTGCGAGAACCACTCCGGGTGCTCCTCCACCCATGGGTGGTCGGGGGAGGCCTGGAGCGCGAGGTCGAGGGCGATCTCGATGCCGAGCTCGTTCGCCTTCCGGACGAACGCACGGAAGTCGGCGAGGGTCCCGAGGTCCGGGTGGATCGCGTCGTGACCGCCGCGCGCGCCGTCCGCGAGGAAGCCGCCCACCGCCCAGGGGCTGCCGGGGTCGCCCGGCTGCGCCTCGGGGGCGTTGTTCCGCCCCTTGCGATGCGTGAGCCCGATGGGGTGGATCGGCGGCAGGTAGAGCACGTCGAAGCCCATCGCGGCGACGCCGGGCAGACGCTTCGCCGCCGTCTTGAACGTGCCGCTCGTCCACGTCCCGTCCTTCGCGCGCCTCGCGCCCTCGGAGCGGGGGAAGAACTCGTACCACTGCCCGACGCCCGCGCGCTGCCGCTCGACGACGAGCTCGTGCTCCGCCGACTCGGTGTGCATGGAGGCGATGGGGTCGAGCTCGATCGCCTTGCTCAGGCGGGCGGAACGCGCGAGCGAGAGCCGGTCCTCCGGGCCGCGGCCGGCATCCACGAGCGCCTCCGCCGTCTCGCGGAAGAGCTTCAGCCGGTCCCGTCGCGCGAGCAGCTCCGCGCCCATCGCGAGCGTCAGCTCCTCGTCCTGCCCGGCGGCGAGCTTCACGGCCGCGGTCCGCAGCCAGCTCGCCCAGTCGTCGCTCCAGGCGCGGACACGGAACCGCCACGTGCCCAGCGCGTCGGGGGCGGCGAGCGCCTCCCACAGATCGGTGCCCTCGCCCGTCAGGCGCATCCGATGGGCGCGCTGCGCCCCCGCCGGGTCGGTGAGCAGCAGCTCCGCGCCGAGCCGGCCGTGACCCTCGCGGAACACGGTCGCGCGGAACGGCACGACCTCGCCGACCCACGCCTTCGCGGGCCAGCGGCCCTCCGACTCGACCGGGCCGACGAACCGGATGGGGATGCGCCCGATCATGCGAACAACGTACCCCGTGCAGGTCGGGCTCCCGTGCGCATCCTGTAACCCGCCTGTTACCGGCGCCCCCTATCGTGGGCCCATGAGGGCGATCCGCAGGTTCACCGTTCGCACCGTCCTGCCGCCGGAGCTCGCGGCGCTCGAGACGCTCGTCGCGAACCTGCGCTGGTCGTGGCACAAGCCGACGCGGCTGCTCTTCAAGTCGATCGACCCGCTGCTGTGGGCCGAGGCCGGGCAGGACCCGATCGCGTTCCTCGGCGCCGTCGCGCCGGAGCGGCTGCGCGAGCTCGCCGCCGACCATGAGTTCGTCGGCCGCGCGAACGGGCTCGTCGAGGACCTGCGCGCCTATCTCGCCGAGCCCCGCTGGTACCAGGGCCTGGAGAACGCCCCCGCGTCGATCGGCTACTTCTCGCCCGAGTTCGGCATCGCCGCGGCGCTGCCGCAGTACTCCGGCGGCCTCGGCATCCTCGCCGGGGATCACCTGAAGGCGGCGAGCGACCTCGGCCTGCCGCTCATCGGCGTCGGCCTCTTCTACGCGTCCGGGTACTTCCGGCAGGCCGTGTCGCGCGACGGCTGGCAGCAGGAGTCGTATCCGATCCTCGATCCCGACGGCATGCCGCTGACGCTGCTGCGCGACGCCGGCGGCACGGCCGTGCGCATCGTGCTCGCGCTGCCGGACGGCAAGGCGCTCCGGGCCCGCGTCTGGATCGCCGACGTCGGCCGGGTCAAGCTGCTCCTGCTCGACACGAACGTCCCGGAGAACGACGAGGCGCTCCGCGGCGTCACCGACCGGCTCTACGGCGGCGGCGGGGAGCACCGCCTGCTGCAGGAGATCCTGCTGGGGATCGGGGGCGTGCGCGCGCTCAAGGCGTTCTGCGACCTGACGGGGACGCCGCTCCCGGAGGTGTTCCACACGAACGAGGGCCACGCCGGCTTCCTCGGCCTCGAGCGGATCTCCGACTGGATCGGGGAGGGGCTGCCGTTCCAGGCGGCGCTGCAGGTCACGCGCGCGGCGACCGTGTTCACGACGCACACCCCCGTGCCGGCCGGCATCGACCGCTTCGAGGCCGCGCTCGTCCAGCGGTACTTCTCGACCGAGCTGCTGCCGGGCGTGAAGGTCGAGGAGGTGCTCGCGCTCGGCGCGGAGGACTATCCGGGGGGCGACCCGACCACGTTCAACATGGCCGTCATGGGCCTGCGCCTCGCCCAGCGGGCGAACGGGGTCTCGAAGCTGCACGGCGACGTGTCGCGGCAGATGTTCGGCGCGCTGTGGCCCGGCTTCGACGCGGACGACGTGCCGATCACCTCCGTCACGAACGGCGTGCACGCCGGCACCTGGACCGACCCGCTCATCGTCGACCTCGCGCGGGAGACCTTCGGCTCCTCCGACACGTCCGGCGTCGACTGGAGCTCGGCGGCGCTGAGCGACGAGGCGCTGTGGCGCGTCCGCGGCGAGCTGCGCGCCGAGTTCGTCGGCGATGCGCGCGCCCGGCTGAAGCGGCAATGGGTCGAGCAGAACGGCGCATCGCCGGTCCCGGAGTGGCTGGAGAACGTCCTCGACCCGTCGGTCCTCACGATCGGCTTCGCCCGACGGGTCCCCACCTACAAGCGGCTCACGCTCATGCTGACCGACAAGGCGCGGCTCGCGTCGCTGCTGACGAACCCCGACCGGCCGGTGCAGATCGTCGTCGCCGGCAAGTCGCACCCCGCGGACGACGGCGGCAAGCGGCTCATCCAGGAGCTCATCGAGTTCGCGGCGGATCCGGCGGTGCGCGGGCGGATCGCGTTCCTCCCGAACTACGACATCGGCATGGCCAGGCAGATGTACCCCGGCACCGACGTCTGGCTGAACAACCCGCTGCGGCCGCTCGAGGCCTGCGGCACCTCCGGGATGAAGGCGGCGCTCAACGGCTCGCTCAACCTCTCCATCCTGGACGGCTGGTGGGCCGAGTTCTTCGACGGCGAGAACGGCTGGGCGATCCCCTCGGCGGACGCCGCGGGAGACGCCGCGGAGCGCGATGCGATCGAGGCGGCGTCGATGTACGACCTCATCGAGCACCAGATCGCGCCCGCCTTCTACGAGCGCGACGACGCGGGGGTGCCGCGGCGCTGGGTGCGCACGATCCGGCACTCGCTCGCCGGGCTGTCCGGGGAGCTGTCGGCGGAGCGGATGGTGGCGGAGTACGTCCGGCGCCTCTACTCGCCCGCCGCCGCGTCCTACCGGGCCGTCACGGCGGACGGCCGGCAGCCGGCCCGCGACCTCGCCGACTGGAAGGCGCGCGTCGTCGCGGCCTGGCCGAAGGTCGCCGTGCTGCACGTCGAGTCGGGCGGCGTCGACGCCGTGCCGACCGTGGGGGAGACGCTCGGCGTGCGGGCCCGCGTCGCGCTCGGGGGCCTCGACGCCTCCGAGCTCAAGGTCGAGGTCGTGCACGGCCGCGCGGGCGACGGCGACCAGATCACGGGCGTTGTCCGCCAGGTGCTGGCCCTCGACGCCGTCGCCGACGGCACCGGCGTCTACAGCGGCACGGTCGTCCTGGAGCGCCCGGGCTCCTTCGGCTACACGGTCCGCGTCACCCCGCACCACGCCCTCCTCGCGACCCCCGCGGAGCTCGGCCTGATCGCCGTCGCGAGCTGAGCGCGAGCGGGCGGAACGCGCGAGCGCGTTCTGCCCCCTTCCGCCCTGTTCTTCCCCGTTCCGGTGCCGTTTGTGGCGGGTCGGAACGCGGGCGTTCCCGCCACAAGTGGCACCGGAGCGGAGAACGCGCGGACTACTGCAGGAAGCGGGCGAGGAACTCGCGGGTGCGCGCCTCGCGCGGCGCCCCGAGCACCTGGGCAGGCGGTCCCTGCTCGAGGATCCGTCCGGCGTCGAGGAACACGACGCGGTCGGCGACGTCGCGGGCGAAGGCCATCTCGTGCGTCGCCATGACGATCGTCGTCCCCTCCTCCTTCAGCTCCCGGACGAGCTCGAGCACCTCGCCGACGAGCTCGGGGTCCAGGGCCGAGGTGATCTCGTCGAGGAGCAGCACCTCGGGCTCGGTCGCGATCGCGCGCACGATCGCGACCCGCTGCTGCTGCCCGCCGGAGAGCTGATCGGGGTGGGCATGCGCCTTGTCGGCGAGGCCGACGCGGTCGAGGAGCGCGATGGCGCGTTCCTCCGCCCGGCGCCGCGGCGTCCCGTGCACGACGCGCGAGGCGAGCGTCACGTTCTGCAGCACCGACAGGTGGGGGAACAGGTTGTAGCTCTGGAAGACGGCGCCGAGGCGGGCGCGGACCCGGTTCCCGTCGACGCGCGGGTCGGAGATGTCGTCGTCGCCGAGCAGGATCTGCCCGTCGCCGATCGTCTCGAGCAGCCCGAGACAGCGCAGCAGGGTCGACTTGCCGGAGCCGCTCGCGCCGATGAGGGCGACGACCTCGTGGCGCGCGACGGCGAGGTCGACCCCGCGGAGCACCTCGCGGTCGCCGAACGCCTTCCAGATCCCGGTGGCCCGAAGCTGCGTCGTCACAGGATCGATCCCATCTGCTCGCGCCGGCGCAGCCGTGCGGTATACCAGTCCGTGATCCGGATCATCGGGATCGCGAGCAGGATGAAGAGGATGCCGGCGACGACGTACGGCGTGAAGTTGTAGGTCTTCGAGACCTCGAGCTGCGCGGCCCGTACGGCGTCCATCGCGCCGAGGACCGAGATGAGGCCGACGTCCTTCTGCATCGCGATGAAGTCGTTCATGAGCGCCGGGGTCATCTTCCGGACGCCCTGCGGGAGCACGATGCGGCGGAGCGTCTGGCCGCCGCTGAGGCCGAGCGCCCGCGCTGCGAGCCGCTGCGAGGGGTGCACCGCCTCGATGCCGGCGCGGATGACCTCGGAGACGTAGGCGGAGTAGGTCAGCGTCACGGCGATGACGCCGAGCACGATCGGGTGGATGCGCGTGTTCGTGATCGTCGGGAGGCCGAAGCCGACGAGGAACAGCACGATGATGAACGGCAGTCCCCGGAAGAGGTCCGTGTACACCGCCGCCAGCATCCGCAGCGGCAGGAACACCGCCGGGCGCAGGGTGCGCAGGATCGCGACGAGCATGGCGACGATCCCGACGGTGACGACGGAGAGGCCGAGCACCTCGAGGTTGAGCAGGAAGCCGTCCCATACCCGGGGGAGCGCGTTCCAGGCCACCTCCGGATTGAAGAACTGCTGCTGGACGGCCGCCCAGCCCGGCGTGTTGATGAGGAGCAGCCAGACGACGAGCGCGAACGCCAGCGTCGAGCCGATCGCCACGAGCACCGACCGCAGCTCCCTGCGGAATCGGTACGCGCGGCGATCGAGCTCGAGCCGGCTGAGCTGATGCGAGGTCACGTGGTGACGCTGGTCGAGTGACGGCGCCTCACTGGAGGAGCGGAACGCCCTGCCCGGAGCCGAGCCACTCGTCGGTGATCTCCTGGAGCCTCCCGCTGTCGCGCAGCGCGTCGACGGCGGCGGTGACGGCCGGGGTGAGCGGCGAGTCCTTCGCGAGGAGCAGGCCCCACTCGTCCGGCACGCCGGCGGCGGGGAGCTCGCCGACGATGAACGAGTCCTCGATGTAGACGCCGGTCGCGTAGTACGCGGTCGGCAGGTCGAGCACGATCGCGTCGATCTGGCCGGCCTGCAGCGCGGCGACGGCGTCCTCGTTCGAGTTGAAGAGCAGCGGCTCGACGTCCGGGTCGATCGCCTCGGCGATCGTCGTCGCGCTCGTCGAGCCGGACATGGCGCCGAGCAGCAGGTCCTTGAGGCCCGCGATCGAGTCGACGCCGTCCGCGGCGCCGCCCTGGATCGCGACGACCGCCTGGCTCGCCGCGTAGTACGGCGAGGAGAAGTCGACGGACTGCTTGCGCTCGTCGGTGATCGTGTACTGCTGGATGTTGAAGTCGAAGGACTTCGGGCCGGGCGCGATCGCCGCCTCGAAGCTCGTGCGCACCCACTCGACGTCCTCCGCCGCGAAGCCGAGCTCCTCGGCGACGGCGTAGGCGACGGCCGCCTCGAAGCCCTCGCCGGACTCGGGCTTGTCGTCGATGACGTATGGGTAGTACGCGATGTCGCCCGTGGCGATCGTGAGCTTGCCTGGGTTGAGGGTCTCGAGCGCGGCGGCGCCGTCGGTCGCCGCGGGGTCCGCCGCCGGGGCGGTCGAGCAGGCGGCGAGGCCGGCCGTGAGGCCGACCGCCGCGAGGAGCGTCGCGGCGCGCGTGAGGAGGCGGTTCTTGGGCATGGAGAACATTCTCCCAGCGGTCCGGATGGGCTCGTCCCATGCGACGGACGGTTACGGCGCCTCAGGGCCGCCCGATGTCGGCGTACCGCCCGTTCGTCGCCGCGAGCAGGTCGTCCGGCGCCAGCTCGATGTCGAAGCCGCGGCGCCCGCCGCTGACGTACACGGTGTCCCAGAGCTGCGCCGTCTCATCGACGAAGGTCGGCAGCGGCGTCCGCTGCCCGATCGGCGAGATGCCGCCGACGACGTAGCCGGTCTTCCGCTCGGCGACGTCGGGCTTCGCCATCGCCGCCTTCTTCCCGCCGGCCGCCGCGGCGAGCGCCTTCAGGTCGAGCGTCCCGGAGACGGGGACGACGCCGACGACGAGCCCGACGCCGTCGACATCGGCGAGGAGGGTCTTGAACACCTGCTCGGGGTCCGCACCGATCGCCGCGGCGGCCTCGAGTCCGTAGCCGCCCCTGGCGGAGGCCTCGGCGGCGTCGTGGCCGTACTCGTGCGCCGTGAACGCGATGGCGGCCTTCGTCAGCGCGACCGTGGCGGGGGTGCCCGTCGCCACTACAGGTCGGTCGGGGCCGCGTCGGTGCCGACGAGGATGCCGTCCTGGATCGCCTGCATCCGCAGCGCCACCTTGGTGCCCACGTCGATGCCGTAGGCGCGGTACTTCTCGCGGATCCGCTTGAGGTAGCTCTTCGCGGTCTCCTCGGAGATCTGCAGCTGGTAGGCGACCGACTTGACCGGCTCGCCCGTCGCGTACAGCGCCATGACGCGGCGCTCCTGCGCGGACAGACGGGGCGCGGCGGCGTCCGGACCGCCGTTGATCGCGAGGTCGAGCTCGGCGGAGATGAACACCTCGCCCTGCGAGGCGGAGCGCAGCGCCTCGATGATCATCTCGGCGTCCTCGGTCTTCACGAGGTAGCCGAGCGCGCCGGCGGCGAGGGCCTCGCGGATGATCGACGGCTCCGAGTAGGTGCTCATGAGGACGGCGGTGACGCCGGCGGACCTGAGCAGGGAGATCTTGACGCTGACGGGGATGTTGTCCTTCAGGTCGACGTCGAGCAGCACGATGTCCATCGGGAACGACGGGTGGGCCACGAGCTCCGACCAGGTCGGCACGGCGGCGACGAGCTCGATGTCCGCGGCGGCGTTCCGCAGCCACTCGGTGAGCGCGCCGAGCAGCATCCGGTGATCGTCGACGATCGCGAGCTTGATGGTCATGCCTGCTCCCTTCGGGTGTCCGTTCTACCATGCCCCGCCCCGCGAGGCGTCGGCACCAGGCAGTGGATGTCGATCCGGATGCCGTGGCCGTCGAGCGCCTCGCGGTAGCGGCCGACCCGCGCGAAGTGCTCCCACACGCCAGGGTCGATCATCATGCGGGTCGATCCGGGGATCTCGATGCGGATGGAGACGGCCGCGAGGGCGTCGGACTCCATCGAGGCGGTCGGCTCGCCGAAGGCCAGCGCGACGGGCGGCGCGCCGGCGCGGGCGCCGCTGCGCTCGTCGTGCAGGAGCCAGAGGGCGGAGAGGAGCGCGGCGCGCTGCCGGGTGTTCAGCAGGCCGGCCGTCGAGTGCGGATCGTCGACCCGGACGACCTGGCGCAGCAGCGTCGACTCCTCGATCGCGAGGGCGAGCCAGGTCTTCGAGCGGCTCGCGAGGAGATGGAGGCGCAGCTCCGTCGCGAGGGCGCCGGCGCGCTTCGCGACCTCCTCGGAGAGCGGCAGGCGCATGCGGCCGTCCGCGACGGCGCTGAGCAGGCTCTCCGCAGCGAGGTCGAGGCGGGCGAGCTGCTCCGACGCCTCGATGCCGACGGTGAGGCGCGGCGCGGCGATGGCGGCGTGCGAGAGCACCTCCTCCGTCTCGCGGCGCATCAGGCGGCGGAATCCGTCGACGACGAGCCCCGCGACGAGGACCGGGAGGAACATCTGGCACAGGGTGAAGAGCGCGTCGTGGATGATGTCCGGGCGGTACGCGGACGCGAAGATCCAGAACACGCCCGTCGCCGCCGTGAGGACGGCGGCCGTCGCGATGACCTGCATGCTCGGACGGGTCACGATGGCGAGCACGAGGGAGAGCACGGCGGACAGGCCGGCGGAGAGCGAGCCGCCCGGGTTCGGCATGGACTGGGTCGCGACGAGGTCGAGGGCGAGCGCGATCGCGAGGGCGGTGCACCAGAGCCAGAACAGCCAGTTCGGC
>JAGIAU010000015.1:0-3956 GCA_017744755.1 Microbacteriaceae bacterium | reverse complement strand
TGCTCGCCGAGGATCCGGGTGACGAGCGTCGCGGCGACATCGGCGATGAACAGCACCGCCCAGGCCGTGAAGACGGGGACGACGTCCGGATATTCGGCGAGCTGCTGCAGCGTCGTCGAGAAGTCGAACACGATCTGCACGGCGAGGATGAGGCCGGTGCCGAGCCAGATCCGGCGCGAGCCGATGGCGGCGTGCCGGCGGCTCGTCGCGCGCTCGGCGATCGTGGGGTCGCTCATCGCGGCACCTCCAGCAGCACCGTCGTGCCGGCGCCGGGGGAGGAGAACAGGCGCGCGCTGCCGCCGACCTCGGCGAGGCGCGCGATCACGGACTCCTTGATCCCGAGCCGCTCGCTGCCGACCTCCTCGAGCTGGAACCCCTTGCCCGCGTCGGTGATCATCGCGCGCACGACCTTCTCGTCCTCGGTGATGGTGACATGGGCGAGGGAGACGCCGCTGTGCCGGCGCACGTTCTCCAGGCACTCGCTGATGGCGAAGAGGAAGCCGTCGAGGACGCCGGGCGGCAGCAGCACGCGACCGGTGCCGTGCCAGGCCACGTCGAGGCCGAGCTGGTCGAAGCGCTGCTTGACCGAGTCGAGCGTCGTGCCGAGCGTGGTCTCCTCGACGGGCTCGGGACGGTAGCCGGCCTGCGGGAGGTTGAAGAGCGGCTCGCCGAGGCGCAGCAGGCGCAGCAGGTGCGCGTCGTTCCGCGCCTGCTCGCGCAGCGCCTCCTCGGAGACGCCGCGGCCGGAGTGGGCGAGGAGCGTGAGCGTCGCGAGCACGGTGTCGTGCAGCAGCCGGGCGGATTGCCGGCGCTGCGCCTCGAGCTCGCTCGCGTGCCGCTCCGCGCGGTGCGCGCGCCCGACCTCCGCGATCTGCCGCAGGGCCGGCGGGATCGATGAGGCGAGGAGGTAGCCGATGCCGTGCGCGAGGCCGCCCCCGAGCAGGACGATGAGGATGCCGACGTTCCGCACGGAGGGATCGACCGCGAGTCCGGCGGTGACGGCGGCGATGACGACGCCGATCCAGAACCACAGCGGGCCGAGCCGGTACGCGAGCATGACGAGCAGCGCGCCGGGGAGCGAGCCGCCGAGCAGCGTCGCGACGGCGAGCCCGGCGGCGCTCGTCTGCGTCGACGAGAACGCCCCGAGGACGACCGCGATCGCGATGACGGACGCGACGAGGCCGGCGACCCACCAGAGCGTTCGACGGCTCTGGAGCATGCCGACGCAGATCCCGGCGACGGCGAACAGGGGGAGCACGATCCAGTAGGCGGGCCGGCCGGCGACCTCCGGAGTGCTCAGCACGACGAGCGCGGCGAGGAGCCCCGCCGCTCCGTACGCCCGCGCCGTCTGCCGGAGCAGCCGGTCGCGTTTCACCTGGATCTGGTCCATGCCCCCTCACGCTTCATCATGCCACCCCCGTCTGTCCCCCGAACTGGGGTGCCACCGGTTCGACTGAGTGGGAACTACTCTGCAATGCAAGAGGGGCGCAATCCTGCAACCTTTGGGGGAGATCGGACACCGGGGGCCGCATCGCGGCCCCCGGGTCAATTCCGGCAGGCTATTCGGCCCGGGCGGGGACGACCGCCAGGAGGCGGCGCAGCTGCGCGCCGACGACGTCCGACTCGATGAGGAACGCGTCGTGGCCGAACTCGCTCACGACGAGGTACGGCCGGTCGCCGTCGATGTTCCCCGGGACGCCGGCGGCGATGCGCTCCTGGTCGGCCACGGGGAACAGGCGATCCGAGTCGATCGCGAGGACGAGCGTCGGCATCGTGACGCGGGAGAGCGCCGCCTCGACGCCGCCGCGGTCGCGGCCGACGTCGTGCGAGCTCATCGCCCGCGCGACCGTGATGTAGCTGTTCGCGTCGAAGCGGCGGGGGAACTTGTTCCCCTGGAAGTCGAGGTAGGACTCGACGGCGAAGCGGCCGCCCTCGCCGAGCGGCGAGCGCGTCGACTGCCAGCTGCGATCGAAGCGCTCGTTCAGCTCGCGCGGCGCCCGGTAGTCGAGGAGGGCGAACCTCCTCGCGAGGGCGAGGCCCCGGTGCGGACCCTCTCCGTCGGCGGCCTCGTAGTAGTCGCCGCCGTTGAACGCCGGGTCGGCGCGGATCGCCTCGATCTGCAGCGCGTTGTGCGCGATCTGGTCGGCCGTCGTGATCGCGGGGGAGGCGAGCACGGCGAGCCGCTCGACGCGCTCCGGATGCGTGACGCCCCATTCGATGGCCTGCATGCCGCCCATCGAGCCGCCGACGACGAGCGCCCAGCGCTCGATGCCGAGATGGTCGGCGAGGGCGAGCTGTGCGGCGACCTGGTCGCGGATCGTGGTGAACGGGAACCGCGCGCCCCACTCCCGGCCGTCCGGCGCGTAGCTGACCGGGCCGGAGGTGCCCTGGCAGCCGCCGAGCATGTTCGGGACGACGACGAACCACTCGTCGGTGTCGAGCGCGAGCCCCGGCCCGACGACATCGCCCCACCAGCCCGCGGTCGGGTGGCCCGGCTCGGCCGGCCCGGCGATGTGCGAGTCGCCGGTGAGCGCGTGGGAGACGAGGATCGCGTTCGAGCGGTCCTCGCGGAGCGTGCCGAACGTCTCGTAGGCGACCCGCAGGTTCGGCAGCGAGCCGCCGCGTTCGAACTCGAAGGCGCCGAGGTTCGCGAAGCGACGACGACCGGGCGGGTCGCCCTCGCGCCAGCCGCCCGTGGCCGGGGGCTTGCCGACGAGCTCCCGCGCGTTCTGGTCGGTGACGAACGCCGACGGGAACGAGTCCTCGGGGGTCTGCCAGTCCATGGTCTCCGACGCTACGCGGACGCGACCGCGGCGGCCGCCTTCTCGCGCGCCGCGTCGAAGCCGCGCTGCAGATCCGCCTTGAGGTCCTCGACGTGCTCGATGCCGACGGAGAGGCGCACGAGGCCGGGCGTGACGCCGGTCGTGAGCTGCTGCTCGGGGGTCAGCTGCGAGTGGGTCGTGGAGGCCGGGTGGATGATGAGCGAGCGGACGTCGCCGATGTTCGCGAGGTGGGAGAAGAGGGAGACGTTCTCCACGAGCGCCTTGCCCGCCTCGACCCCGCCCTTCAGCTCGAAGGAGAGGACGGCGCCGACGCCGTTCGGGGCGAGCTCGTTCGCGATGCCGTACCAGGGGCTCGACGGCAGGCCGGCGTAGTTCACCGACGCGACGTCCTCGTGCGCCTCGAGCCATTCGGCGATGGCCTGCGCGTTCTGCGTGTGGCGCTCGATGCGCAGCGACAGCGTCTCGATGCCCTGGATGATCGAGAAGGACGAGTCGGGGGACAGCGCCGCTCCCGTGTCGCGGAGGAGCTGGACGCGGATCTTGATGATGTACGCGATCGCGTCGCCGAGCACCGTGGTGTAGCTCGCGCCGTGGTAGCTCGGGTCCGGCTCGGTGAGGCCGGGGAACTTGTCGGCGTGCTGCGACCAGGCGAACTTGCCGCCGTCGACGATGAGACCCGCGATGACGGTGCCGTGGCCGCCGAGGAACTTCGTCGCCGAGTGCACGACGATGTCGGCGCCGTGCTCGAAGGGCCGGATGAGGTACGGCGTCGCGATCGTGTTGTCGACGATGAGGGGGATGTCGGCAGCGTGCGCGATGCCGGCGACCTTGGCGATGTCGAGGACGTTGATGCGCGGGTTCCCGATCGTCTCGGCGAAGAACGCCTTCGTGTTCGGCCGGATCGCCGCCGCCCACTCGTCGGCATCGTCCTGGTCCTCCACGAACGTGACCTCGATGCCGAGCTTCGCGAGCGTGTACTTGAACAGGTTGTAGGTGCCGCCGTAGATCGACGAGGAGGAGACGATGTGGTCGCCCGCGCCCGCGATGTTCAGGATCGCGTAGGTGATCGCGGAGGAGCCGGAGGCGACCGCGAGCGCCGCGGTGCCGCCCTCGAGCGAGGCGATGCGCTGCTCGAGCACGTCGGTCGTCGGGTTCATGAGGCGCGTGTAGATG
>JAGIAU010000159.1 GCA_017744755.1 Microbacteriaceae bacterium | reverse complement strand
GAGGGGGAGAGGGGGGGGGGGGGGGGGGGGGGGGGAGAACGTACGGACGGCGGGGCGGCCGGAACGGACGGCCCAGCGGGGGCGGAGGGGACCCGAGTAGGGTTGGTGCGTGCTCCGCGTCGTCGTGCTGATCTCCGGCGCCGGCACGAACCTCCGAGCGCTCCTCGAGGCCGCCGACGAGCCGGACTACCCCGCGCGTGTCGTCGCGGTCGGCGCCGACGTCGAGGCGGACGGACTCGCGTTCGCGGAGGAGCGCGGGATCCCGGGCTTCGTCGTCCCGCTCGGCGCGTTCCCCGACCGGGACGCCTGGGGCGCGGAGCTGCTCGCGCAGGTCCGCGCGTGGTCGCCGGACCTCACTGTGCTGAGCGGGTTCATGCGCCTCGTGCCGCCCGTCGTCGTCGACGCGCTCGCCCCCGCGCTCCTGAACACGCACCCCGCGTACCTGCCCGAGTTCCCCGGCGCGCACGGCGTGCGGGACGCGCTCGCGGCCGGCGTCACGCAGACCGGCGCCTCCGTCATCGTCGTCGACTCCGGCGTCGACACGGGCCCGGTCCTCGTCCAGGAGCGCGTGCCCGTGCTCCCCGGCGACACCGAGTCGACGCTGCACGAGCGCATCAAGCCCGTCGAGCGCCGCCTGCTCATCGACGTCGTCCGCCGCATCGCGGACGGCTCGCTCCAGCTTCCCGAGCCGCGTCCGGCGGCCGCCCCCGAAAGGTAGAACGCCCCATGTCCGGCCCCGCCATCGACCCGTCCGAGTACCGCGAACGCGACCTCGTCCCGATCCGGCGCGCGCTCGTCGCCGTGAGCGACAAGACCGGGCTCATCGACCTCGCCCGCGCCCTCGTCGAGGCCGGCGTCGAGATCGTCTCGACGGGCGGCACGGGCGCGGCGATCGCCGACGCCGGCCTCCCGGTCACGCAGGTGCAGGAGGTGACCGGCTACCCGGAGCACCTCGACGGGCGCGTTCGCACCCTCCACCCGGGCGTGCACTCCGGTCTCCTCGCGGACCTGCGGCTCGAGCGGCACGAGCGGGAGCTCGCCGAGTTCGGCATCGCGCCCTACGAGCTCGTCGTCGTCAACCTCTACCCCTTCGTGCAGACCGTCGCCGCGGGTGCGGGTCCGGGCGCCGTCGTCGAGCAGATCGACATCGGCGGTCCCGCCATGGTCCGCGCCGCCGCGAAGAACCACCCGAACGTCGCGGTCGTCACCGATCCGGCCCGCTACGGCGAGATCGTCGCCGCGCTCGCGGCCGGCGGCACGACGCTCGCGCAGCGGCAGGGGCTCGCGCGCGACGCGTTCCGCCACACGGCGCAGTACGACGTCGCCGTCGCCTCCTGGATCGGCAGCGTCGTCGCGCCCGATGAGGGCTCGTCGGTCTTCCCGGCCTGGATGGGCGCGACCTGGTCGCGTGAGGCGACGCTGCGCTACGGGGAGAACGCGCACCAGTCGGCCGCGATCTACGCGCAGAACTCCGGCCGCCCCGGCATCGCCCAGGCCCGTCAGCTCGGCGGCAAGGAGATGAGCTACAACAACTACGTCGACGCCGACGCGGCCGTCCGCGCCGCCTTCGACCACGCGGGTCCCGCCGTCGCGATCATCAAGCACGCGAACCCGTGCGGCATCGCCACCGCGCCGACCCTCGCCGAGGCGCACCGCCTCGCGCACGAGTGCGACCCGGTCTCCGCGTTCGGCGGCGTCATCGCCACCAACCGCGTCGTCGACCGTGCGACCGCGGAGTCGATCGCCCCGATCTTCACCGAGGTCGTCGCGGCCCCCGGCTTCGACCCCGACGCCCTCGAGGTGCTGCAAGCGAAGCGGAATCTGCGCCTGCTCGAGCTCCCGCAGGGCTTCACGAGCCCGGCGGTCGAGATCCGCCAGGTCTCCGGCGGGCTGCTCGTGCAGCAGGCCGATCAGCACTTCGCGCCGGCGACGGCGTGGGACCTCGTCTCGGGCGAGGCCGCGGACGAGCAGACCCTCGCGGATCTCGAGTTCGCCTGGCGTGCGGTCCGCGCCGTCAAGTCGAACGCGATCCTGCTCGCGAGCGGCGGCGCCGCCGTCGGCATCGGCATGGGCCAGGTCAACCGCGTCGACTCCTGTCGGCTCGCCGTCTCCCGCGCGGGCGCCCGCTCGGAGGGCTCGGTCGCCGCGAGCGACGCGTTCTTCCCCTTCGCGGACGGCACGCAGATCCTCATCGAGGCGGGCGTGAAGGCGATCGTGCAGCCCGGCGGCTCCGTCCGCGACGAGGAGGTCATCGCCTGCGCGGCCTCCCGCGGCGTGACGATGTTCTTCACCGGGGAGCGCCACTTCTTCCACTGATCCCGCGGAGGCCTCCGATGCGCGTCCTCGTCCGACCCACCTCGCCGCTGCTCGCCGACGGCGAGGTGACGCACATCGAGCGTTCCCCCGTCGACATCGAGCTCGCCCGGCGCCAGTGGTCCGACTACGTCGGGATCCTCCAGGCGCACGGCTTCGAGGCGGTGCACGTCCCGGCGGCCCCGGAGCTCCCCGACAGCGTGTTCATCGAGGACACCGTCGTCGTGTTCGGCGACGTCGCCGTGCTGACGCTGCCGGGGGCCGACAGTCGGAAGCCGGAGACCGCGGCCGTCGCGGGGGTCGTCGAGGGCCTCGGGCTCGAGCTGCTGCGCATCGAGGCGCCCGGCACGCTCGACGGCGGCGACATCCTCAAGATCGGCCGGACCGCCTACGTCGGGAGGGGCGGGCGGACGAACGCCCAGGGCATCGCGCAGCTCCGCGCCCTCCTGGCCCCGCGCGGCTGGACCGTCGTCGCCGTGCCGATGACGAAGGCGCTGCATCTCAAGTCGGCGGTGACGGCGCTGCCGGACGGCACCGTGATCGGCTGGGAGCCGTTCGTCGACGACCCGCGGATCTTCGACCGCTTCCTGCCGGTGCCGGAGCCGGAGGGCGCCGCGGTCGTCGTGCTCGACGCCGGCACGGTGCTGCTGTCCGCCTCCGCGCCGCGCACCGCCGAGCTGCTCGCCGACCTCGGCTATCGGGTCGTGACCGCTGCGGTGAGCGAGTTCGAGAAGCTCGAGGGCTGCGTCACCTGCCTCTCGGTCCGCATCCGATCCTGAGCAGGACGTGACGGGACCGTGAAATCCCCGCAACACGGGGGAAACGAGCGCGTGCTTCCATGATCCCGGGTAGCAGCTCCCCCTGACTGCGAACCGGGTGAAGTGGGGTCACCGCATGAACGTCTTCATTCCCGAGGCCGACCTGACCCGCGCGGTCGTGCGCCGCGACCGCCACGAGTCCGGGATCCTGAACGCGATCCGTCGCGAGCTCGCCCTCGGGCGGATCCTCGCCGGCCAGCGCCTGCCGCGTCCCGAGCAGCTCGCCGCGCGCTTCGCCGTCGACGTCGGCATGATCGAGCGGGTGCTCACCGAGCTGCACTCGCACGGCATGCTCGTCGCGGGCCCGAGCGGCGAGATCGTGCTGCGGGAGCCGGACGCGAACCGCACGCTGCTCGCCAAGGAGCTGCAGACCGACCCGCTCGCGCTCGTCCGGTTCACGGAGTACCGCGCGGTCCTCGAGTCGGGGGCGGCGGGGCTCGCCGCGCATCGCCGGACACAGGCCGACCTCGGCGCGATGGCGGCGGCGCAGCGCGGCATCCTCGAGGCGACGGACCCCGTCCAGGCGCGGAACGCCGACACGGCGTTCCACCTCGCGATCGCCTACGCGACCGACAACGAGGTGCTCATCGAGCACATCGAGGACGCGCGCATGGAGGTGATCGGCGCGCTCGACCTCATGCGGCTCGGATTCATCAAGGTCGCGAGCTACCACGGCCACGAGGTCATCTACCGCGCGATCCTCGCCGGGAACTCGCATGACGCGACCGAGGCGATGCGCCTGCACATCGACACCTCGCGGCAGGAGTTCCAGAAGCGATTGGACCTCGGCGACATCGAGGTCACGGCGACCTTCTAGGGCCGCGGCTCAGGGCGCGCCCGGGCTCCAGCGGGCACGGCGCATGTCGATCGCGGCGCCGCCCGGGGTGAGGGGCGTCCCCTCGATCGCGTACTGGGCGAGCGCCTGCGCCTCGTAGCCGGGGAGCAGGTGGCCGTCGGCATAGACGACGCGCCACCACGGCAGCTCGCCGCCGCTGTGCGCCATGATCCGGCCGACGGCACGGGCCGCACGGGAGCCGACCGCGGCCGCGACCTCGCCGTAGGCCATCACGCGGCCCGGCGGGATCGTCTCGACGACCGAGATGACGGCCTCGACGAAGGCGTCGTGGGTGAAGACGGACTCGAGGAGCTCGGGGACGGCGCCCTTCGACTCGCTCCGCTCGCTCAGGGGGCCAGGGCTCACAGGGCGAGGACCCCGAAGTTCTCCCCGTAGCGGGTCTCGCGGACGACGACGAAGCCGACCGCGCGGAAGAACTCGTCCGGTCCCGCCTCGCCGGGCTCCCAGACCGCCGTCACGCGGTCGAAGCCGCGCGACTTCGCCTCGCCCGCGAGCGCGCGGATGGCGAACGTGCCGATGCCGCGTCCCTGGTGCTCGCCCGCGACGGTCACCTTGATGACCGCGGCGCGGAACTCCTCCTGCGCGTCGTCCGGCGAGAAGTTCCCGCGGATGAAGCCCACGACCTCGTCCCCGTCGAGCACGACCCGTGGCCAGGAGGCGAGCGGATCGGTGTATGAGTCCGCGATCGAGTAGGTCGGCGGCGTGACGTACTGGTCCTGGCCGGCGCGCAGCGTCAGGGAGTTCGCTGCGACCGCGGTGGCGGCGGACAGCTCTTCGAGACGGAGGGGGGACATGGTCACAGGGTACTGGCGCCCGCCGACGACGTCACCTGTCGGCTACACTCGCGGCACATGCGCTCGCGCGATGGGGCGCGGGCGAGAGGGGATTGCGGGGGATGGTCGTCGCTCCGTTGACATGGCCGTGGGCGTTCCTGGTCATCACGGTCGCCGCCGCGGGCATCGGGGTCCACTTCCTCCTTCGGCACCGAGCCCGGCAGACGAAGCGCTGGTGGCTGCTCGGCCTCGCCGTGCTGAACCTCGGCTTCTCCATCGCGTTCAACGTGGCGTACCTGGTCCAGCCGGCTCCGGAGACGACGTTCCCGCCCTTCCAGAACCTGCCGCTGCACCTGTGCACGATCATGTCCTGGCTCATGCCC
>JAGIAU010000158.1 GCA_017744755.1 Microbacteriaceae bacterium | reverse complement strand
GGACAGGCCGACGCCGAAGTCGCCGAGCACCTCGCTGAGCGCGCGGATCGCGGCGACGTGCACCATGATCCCGGCCTTGTCGTCGGCGACGCCGCGGGCGTAGATCCGCTCGCCCTGCGGCGTCGGCTTCAGCGCGGGCTCGTAGGGGCTGGTCTCCCAGTCCTCGTCCCGGCCGGGCGGCTGCACGTCGTGGTGCGCGTAGAGCAGGACCGTGGGCCTGCCGGGCGCGGCGGGCCGGCGGGCGAGGACGGCGGGGTAGCCGTCCTTCCCCTCGGCGGTCTGCGCGCGCTCGATCGCGACCGTCTCGAAGACGTCAAGGCCGCGCAGCAGCTCGGCGACCGCCTCGGCGCTCGCCCGCACCTGCGCGGGATCGAAGCCGTCGAAGGCGACCGACGGGATCCGGACGAGGGCGGAGAGATCCGCGATCGTGGCCGGCAGACCCGCCTGCACCGCGTCGCGAAGGGCGTTCTCAGATGGGATCTCCGGCATGCCGGTAATCTTAGGAGGCCATGTCAGACACCAAGGGTCGTCCCACTCCCACTCGCAAGGAGCGCGAGGCGGCCAACAAGAAGCCGCTCGTCGTCGCCGACCGCGCCGAGGCGCGCCGCATCAGCCGCGAGAAGGACCGCGAGGAGCGGGCGAAGTTCAACGCCGGCTACGCCGCCGGTGACGACAAGTACCTGCCGCTGCGCGACAAGGGCGTGCAGAAGAAGTACGTGCGCGACTACGTCGACGCGCGGCTGAACTTCGGCGAGTTCCTCATCCCGGTGATGTTCCTCGTCATCGTGATCATGTACCTGCCGCTGCAGGAGGTGTCCGTGTACGCGACGCTGTTCCTGATCGCCTACTTCGGCGCCGTCGTCATCGACTGCCTCGTGCTCGGGGGCATCCTCCAGCGCCGCCTCGCCGCCAAGTACGGCGCCGACAAGGTCGAGCGGATCCGCTGGTACGCCGCGATGCGCGCCGTGCAGCTGCGCCTCATGCGCCTGCCGAAGCCGCAGGTCAAGCGCTTCCAGTACCCCGCCTGAGCCCGCGGTTGATCGCGCGGGCCCACAGCGGGCCCTCGTAGATGAACGCCGTGTAGCCCTGCACGAGCGTCGCGCCCGCCGCCAGTCGCGCGCGCACGTCGGCCGCCGTCTCGACGCCGCCGACGCTGATGACGCAGAACGCGCCGTCCGGGGCGGCGGCGCGCACCAGGCGCAGCACGGCGAGCGACCGCGCCGCGAGCACCGGGCCGGAGAGCCCGCCCGCGCCGGCCGCGTCGACGACCGGCTTCACGGTCGAGAGGCCCTCGCGCGACACCGTCGTGTTCGTCGCGATGAGGCCCGCGAGCCCGAGCTCGACGGCGAGCTCCGTGATCGCCGTGACCTGCTCGTCGGTCATGTCGGGCGCGATCTTGACGAGGAGCGGCGTCTCCCCCGCCGCCGCGAGCACCTCGGTGAGCAGCGGGCGCAGCAGCGCGAGCTCCTGGAGGCCGCGCAGTCCCGGCGTGTTCGGGGAGGAGACGTTGACGACGAGGTAGTCGGCGAGCGGCGCGAGCAGCCGCGTCGACTCGAGATAGTCGGCGACGGCGTCCTCGACGGCGACCACGCGGGACTTGCCGATGTTCACGCCGATGACCGGGCGGCGCCTGCGACGGCGGGCGCGCTCGAGGACACGGGCGGCCGCCGCGGCGCCGTGGTTGTTGAAGCCCATCCGGTTGACGAGGGCGCGGTCGCGGATCAGGCGGAAGAGGCGGGGGCGCTCGTTCCCCGGCTGCGCGACCGCGGTGACGGTGCCGATCTCGACGTGCCCGAAGCCGAGCGCGCCGAGGCCGATCGCGGCATGCGCGTCCTTGTCGAAGCCCGCCGCGACGCCGAAGGGCGAAGGGAAGGTCGTGCCGAGCGCCTCGACGCGCAGTTCCGGGGCCGGCGCCGTGACGGCGCGGACCGCCCACGCGAAGACCCGCCAGCCCATGACGCGGATCGCGAGGTGGGCGAGGCCGTGCGCGTTCTCCGGATCCAGGCGCGACAGGAACACGCGGAAGAGGAAGCGGTACATCAGGTCTCGGCCGCCGGTGCGGCGCCGCGGCCGGCATGCGCGACGCGCAGCTGCGCGATCGCCGACTCGAAGTCCTCGAGCGACTCGAAGGCCTGGTAGACGCTCGCGAAGCGCAGGTAGGCGACCTCGTCGAGCTCGCGCAGCGGCGGCAGGATCGCGAGGCCGATCTCGTTCGCGTCGATCTGGCTCGCCCCGGTCGCGCGGATGGTCTCCTCCACCTTCTGCGCGAGCTCGGCGAGCTGCGAGTCGGTCACCGGCCGGCCCTGCGAGGCCTTGCGGACGCCGGAGACGACCTTCTCGCGGCTGAACGGCTCGATGACGCCGTTGCGCTTGATGACGTTGAGGCTCGCCGTCTCCGTCGTGGAGAAGCGACCGCCGCACTCCGGGCACTGCCGGCGCCGGCGGATGCTCAGCCCGTCGTCGCTCGTGCGCGAGTCGATGACGCGCGAGTCGGGGTGGCGGCAGAACGGGCAGAACATCCCGAAGAGCCTACGCCGTGCGGTCCGCGAAGCGCTCGACGACGGCCTCGCCGTGCGCGGGGAGGTCCTCGGCGCTCGCGAGGGCGACGATGCGGTCGCGGACGGCGCCGAGGCCCTCCGCGGTGTACTCGATGACCTGCTGCGGCCGGAGGAACGCGTACGCCCCGAGCCCCGGCTGGAAGCGCGACTGGCCGCCGGTCGGCAGCACATGGTTCGAGCCGGCGAGGTAGTCGCCGAGGCTCACGGGGCTGTGGGCGCCGAGGAAGATCGCGCCCGCGTTCGTGATCGTCGCGAGCACGGCCTCGTCGTCGCTCGTCTGGATCTCCAGGTGCTCGGGCCCGTAGGCGTTCGAGAAGGCGCTCGCCGCGCCGAGGTCGTCGACGAGGACGATCGCGGACTGCTGGGAGCCGAGCGCCACGCGCACGCGATCGGCGTGCTTCGTCAGGCCGGCGCGGCCCGCGAGGTCCTCCTGCACGGCGACGGCGAGCGCCTCCGAGTCGGTGACGAGGACGGCCGCCGCGTTCTCGTCGTGCTCCGCCTGGCTGACGAGGTCGGCGGCCACGAGCGCCGGATCGGCGGTGCCGTCCGCGATGACGAGGATCTCCGTCGGGCCGGCCTCGGCGTCGATGCCGACGACGCCGTGCACGATGCGCTTCGCCGCGGCGACGTACACGTTGCCCGGTCCGGTGATGACATCGACGGGGTCGAGGTCGAGCTCGGGGACGCCGTGGGCGAGCGCGCCGATCGCGCCGGCCCCGCCCATCGAGTACACCTCCTCGATACCGAGGAGCCCCGCGGCCGCGAGGATCGTGGGGTGCACCGCGCCGTCGTGGTCGCGCTGCGGCGGGCTCGCGATCGCGATGGAGCGAACGCCCGCGGCCTGGGCCGGGACGACGTTCATGACGACGCTCGACGGGTAGACGGCCTTCCCGCCGGGCACGTAGAGGCCGACGCGATCGACCGGCTGCCAGCGCTGACGGACGCGGGCGCCAGGCCCGAGCTCCGTCACCTGCTCCCCCGGCACCTGGACGGCGGTCGCCGCCCTGACCCGGACGATGGCCTCCTCGAGCGCGGCGCGGACGGCCGGGTCGAGGCCCTCGACGGCGGCCGCGATGTCGGCGGCGGGAACCCGCAGATGCGTCGGGTTCACGCCGTCGAACCGCCGCGCCTGCTCGGTGAGCGCGACGATGCCGTCCTTCCGGACCGCCTCGACGAGCTCCGCGGCGGCGGCGGACGCCTCGGCGACGTCGACCTTCGCGCGCGGCACGGCGGCCGCCAGGCGCTTCGGCGTGAGGGTCTCGCCGCGGAGGTCGATGGTCTGGATCACGATCCCCCAGCCTACCGGCGCCCAAAATCCGCTCGCTCAGGGTGTTCTGCCGCGGCTCAGGGTGGAAATCGCCCTGAGCGAGCGCAGCACACCCTGAGCGAGCGGTCGGGAATCAGGCGAGGCAGCCGGCGCCGAGGAGCGTCTTCAGCTCGCCCGTGAGGCCCTGGCTGCGCGTCACGCGGTACGGCAGCTCGAACACGCGGGCGCCGCCGTCGCGCACGAGCCGCAATCGCACCTCCGTGTCCCCCTCGTGGCGGATGAGGATGTCCCCGAGCGCCTGGACGACCTCGGTGGTCGCCCGCTGCTCCGGGATCGAGACGGTGAGCGGCAGCGGCGTCGTCGCCGACGCGCCGGCCCCCGCGAGATCCGGCACGGATACGGAGTTGGCGTGCAGGACCTTGCCGTCGTCCCGCGCGTTCACCCGCCCGCGGATGACGACGATCGCGTCCTCCTGCAGGACCGGCTGGAACTCCGTGTACGTCTTCCCCAGGAACATGACCTGGAGCTCCCCGCCGAAGTCCTCGACCGTGCCGATCCCGTACGCGTTCCCGCTGTTCTTCGCGACGCGGTGCTGCACGCTCGTGAGCAGGCCCGCGATGACGACCTGGGCGCCGTCCTTCGGGCCGTCCTCGTCGAGCAGGGCGGAGATCGTCGTGTCGGCGAGACCGCCGAGCTGCCGCTCGAGCCCGGCGAGCGGGTGGTCGGACACGTAGAGGCCGAGCATCTCGCGCTCGAAGGCGAGCTTGTCGCGCTTGGCCCACTCAGGGCGCTCCGGCACGACGTCGACGACCTGCTCCGGCTCGTCCCAGAGCGAGTCGAAGTCGAAGCCGACCATCCCGCTCGCCTCGTTCCGCTTGACCCCCACGGCGCCCTCGACGGCGTCCTCGTGGATCTCGTAGAGCGAGCGCCGGGAGGCGCCGAGCGAGTCGAACGCGCCCGCCTTGATGAGCGACTCGACGGTCCGCTTGTTCGCCACCTGGAGCGGCGCCTTCCGCAGGAAGTCGTGGAAGGAGGTGAACGCGCCCTTCTCCTCCCGCGCCGCCTTGATCAGGTCGACGGCGCCGAAGCCGACGTTGCGCACGGCGCCGAGCCCGAAGCGGATGTCGTCCCCGACCGCGCTGAAGAAGCCGACCGAGCCGTTCACGTCCGGCGGCAGGACCTTGATGCCCATGCGACGGCATTCGGCGAGGTAGACGGCCATCATGTCCTTCTTGTCGCCGACGCTCGTCAGCAGGGCCGCCATGTACTCGGCCGGGTAGTGCTGCTTGAGGTAGGCGGTCCAGTAGGAGATGACGCCGTAGGCGGCGGAGTGGGCCTTGTTGAAGGCGTAGTCGGAGAACGGGACGAGGATCTCCC
>JAGIAU010000157.1 GCA_017744755.1 Microbacteriaceae bacterium | reverse complement strand
TCTGCGTCCGCTCAGGGCGACTTTCGCCCTGAGCGGACGCAGAACACCCTGAGCGAGGAGCCGGGGCCAGGCCGGTCAGCGGGTGGCGGCGGCGCGGGCCGCGGCGATGAAGGCGGGGAGGACGCGCTCCCAGCCGTCGAGGTAGCCGCCGACCATCGCGGCGTCGCGCAGCAGCACGAGCTCCGCCGCCGCGCCCTCGGGGTCGCTCGACCCCGCGGCGGCGAGCAGCCGCTCGAGCTCCGCGCGGAACCACGTGCGGTGCTCCTGCACGGCCCGCCGCACGCCGCTCGCGGCGTCGGGGTACTCGGCCGCCGCGTTGATGAACGGGCAGCCGCGCGTGTGGTGCCGCGCCACATCGTCGGCGAGGCCCTCGATGACGGCCTCGACGAGCTGCTTCGGGTCCTCGATCGCGGCCTCGGCGCCGGCGAGCGCGCCGCGGATGCCGGCGTCCTCCCCGTCGATGTACGCCTCGACGAGGTCCTCCTTGCTCGGGAAGTGCCGGTAGAAAGTGGCGCGCGTCACACCGGCCTCGTCGACGATGCGGTCGACGCCGACCGCGTGGATGCCCTCCTGGTAGAAGAGCCCGGATGCCGTCTGGAGCAGGCGCTCCCGGGGGATCGAGGTGCCGTCTGGGGCGGTGCGCTTGGCCATGGAAAAGATTCTAGAACGATCTTTCTCTTTTTGCTTGACAAGCGTTGCGCCGTGAGCGTACGTTCTACATCCAGATAGAACGATCGTTCTACTACACCGACCAGCAGCAGCACCCACCACTCCAGAAAGGCAAGACCATGAACGCGAACACCGCCCCGGACGCCGCGACCGGCGCCGCCCCCGAGGCCGCCCTCCCGCCGATCGTCCTCATCCACGGCCTGTGGATGACCCCGAAGAGCTGGGACACTTGGGCCGAGCGCTTCCGCGCCCGCGGCCACGAGGTCATCGTCCCCGGCTGGCCCGGCGTCGACGACCGCACCCCGGCCGAGCTGCGCCAGGACCCGAGGAGCCTCAGAGGCGTCGGCCTCAAGCAGGTCGTCGACCACTACGAGCGGATCATCCGCGCCCTGCCGACGAAGCCGATCATCATGGGCCATTCCTTCGGCGGCCTCGTGACCCAGATGCTCGCCGACCGCGGCCTCGGCGTCGCCGTCGTCGGCGTCGCCCCCGGCCAGCCCGCCGGTGTCAAGGTGCTCCCCTTCTCGACGCTGCGCTCCGGCCTGCCGGCGCTGTACAACCCCTTCGCGATCAACGGCGCGAACGCGATCTCGAAGGCGCACTTCCGCTACACCTTCGGCAACGACCTGAGCCGCGCCGAGTCGGACGCGATCTACGAGGAGCAGGCCATCCCGTCCGTGAACCACGTGTTCTTCGACGGCGTCCTCAGCCTCCTCAACGAGCGGGGCGGCGTCTCCAAGGTCGACTTCGCGAAGGCCGACCGCGCACCGCTGCTCGTGATCGGCGGCGCCATCGACCACGTCGTGCCGCTCACCGCGACCCGCGCGATCGTCAAGAAGTACCGCCAGGCCGGCCCGGCGGTCGTCGACTACCTCGAGTTCGAGGGTCGGACGCACCGCCTGGTCAGCCAGGACGGTTGGGAGGAGGTCGCGGACGCGGCTCTGGAGTGGGCGCTCGTGCAGGCGGAGGTCAACGCCTGAACCACCTCCCGGAGCGGCGGCATCCCACAGGGTGCCGCCGCTTCCTCATGCCCCGGGCGCGAGCCCGAGCGCCGCGGCGACCCGCCGGAGATCCGGCAGCAGCTCGTCCTCCGAGGCCGGGACCACCTGCGCGAGCACATGATCGGCGCCGGCCGCGAGATGCGCGTCGACGCCCGCCCGGATCCCGGCCGCGTCGCCATGCACCGCGACGAGGTCGATCGCCTCATCCCGCTCGGCGTCGAGCTCCGCGTCGAGGCAGCCGAGGCGGAGCAGATTGTTCCGGTAGTTCGCGAGCGCGAAGTACGGCGCCATCCCGGCGCGCAGCCGATCCCGCGCCGCGGCGGCGTCGGCCTCGGGCGCGACGCGCACCTCGGGGACGAGCAGCGGCGACGGGCCGAGCACCGAGCGAGCGCGGACGGTGTGCGCCGGCGGCACGAAGTAGGGGTGCGCGCCGAGCGTCCGCTCCCCTGCGAGCGCGAGCACGCGGTCGCCGAGCGCGGCGAGCGCGAGCCGCGAGGCCGGCACCCCGCGCGCCTCGAGCACGTCGAGGTACTCGACGAGCGGACCGTAGGGACGGGCGGCCTGCTCGACGCGCTCCGGGTGGCCTGGTCCGACGCCGAGGATGAAGCGCCCGGGGTGGACCGCATCGATCCGGTGGAAGCTGTCGGCGACCTGCGCGGCGTCGGCGGTCCAGACGTTGACGATCCCGGTCGCGACGAGGAGCCGCTCGGTGCGCGCGAGGATCTCCTCGATCGCCGCGAGGTCCGCGGCCGGGCTGCCGCCGAGCCAGAGGGAGCCGAAGCCGAGCTGCTCGACCTCCTCCGCGAAACCGGCCGGCACGCCGGGGCGGCCCCGCCAGACGCCGTAGGGACCGAAGACGGTGCGGAGCCGGGCGCGCTCCGCGTCGAGTGTCGCGCTCATGCCCTCAGTCTGCACCCCTTCCGAGGGCGGGCTTGCGCGACCACGTTGAGTGAGTGTACAGTCACTCTCATGATGAACACCCGAGGCACTGCCCTCTCCACTGCCGAACTCCGCCGGCCCGCCGTCGCGGCGGCCGCGCTCAGCGAGTTCGCCCGCGGCGGCTATCACGGCGCGACGGTAGCCGACGTCGCCCGCGAGTCGCGGATCTCCCCCGCTTACGTGTTCAAGCTCTTCCCCCGCAAGGAGTCGCTCTTCGTCGCCGCGCTCGAGACCTGCTTCGACGAGATCCTGGCGGCGCTGAAGGCCGGAGCCGACGCGTCGCCCGAGCAGTCGCCGGACGGCGTGCTGCACGCCATGGGCGGCGCCTATGCCGAGCTCATCCGCGACCGCACGCTGCTGCTCATCCAGGTGCATGCGCAGTCGGTCGCCGACATCCCGGAGATCGGCGACGCGCTGCGCGCCGGCCTCGCCCGCGTGACGAACTTCGCGAAGCGCCGCAGCGGCGCGAGCGACGACGCCGTGCAGCGCTTCATCGCCTACGGTCAGCTCTGCCACCTGCTCGTCACCGCCCGGATCGACGAGATCCCCGAGGACTGGGCCGCCCTGCTCTCGCGCGGCGTCCGCCACCCCGACTGAGCCGCCCGCCCGTCCGCCCTCGCCGAGGGCGGCATTCCCATATCCAAATAAGTGAGTGATTGCTCACTCCAAAATATCCGAGAAAGCGAGACACCATGAACGACCAGCCACCCGCCATCCCCGCCACCCCCTCCGCCCCGGCGGCGCCGGCCGCGCGCCCCGCCCCGGTCGGCGCCGTCGAGCGCACGATCCTCTGGGTCGTCATCGGCGTCCTGAGCTTCGGCATCGTCGCGATCTTCGGCCTCTGGGACTGAGAGGGCGCCCGCCATGACCACCACCACAGCCGCGCCGGCCGCGGCCCTCGCCTCGGTACCGGCGCCTCGCAGCTCGCGCCGCTGGCTCGCCCTGAGCGTGCTCGCCCTCGCCCAGTTCCTCGTCGTCCTCGACGCGTCCATCGTGAACATCGCACTGCCCGTCCTCGGCGAGCAGCTCGGCATGGACACCGCGGCCCTCGCCTGGGTCATCACCGCCTACGTCCTCGCCTTCGGCGGACTGCTGCTGCTCGGCGGCCGGCTCGCCGACCGCTTCGGGCACCGGCGGGTGTTCCTCGTCGGCACGGCCGGCTTCGTCGCGGCCTCGGCCCTCGCGGGGCTCTCCGCGGGCGCCGAGCTACTGCTCGCGGCCCGCGCGATCCAGGGCGCGAGCGCCGCGCTGCTCGCGCCCGCCGCGCTCGCCCTCCTCACCCACCTCTTCCCCGAGGCGCGCGAGCGCACCAGAGCGCTCGGCATCTGGGGCGGCGTCGCCGGGATCGGCTCCGCGGCCGGCGTCCTGCTCGGCGGCGTGCTGACGGCCTGGCTCGGCTGGCAGTCGGTGTTCTTCGTGAACGTCCCAGTCGGCGCCATGGTCCTCCTCGCGATCCCGCTCCTGATCACCCGCGACCCCGCCGCCGAGCGCACCCGGCTCGACATGCCGGGCGCGGCGACGATCACCGGCGCGCTCGTCGCGGCGGTCGGCGCGCTAAGCGCCGTCGAGCAGCTCGGCGCGGCCCATCCGCTCGCGTGGGGCCTCGGCCTCGCGGCCGTCGTCCTCGGGGGCGCGTTCGTCGCGATCGAGCGCCGGAGCGCTGCGCCGCTCGTCCCGCTGCGCACCTTCCGCAACCGCAGCCTCACCGTCGGCAACGTCGTCATGCTGCTCGTCGGCGCCGCGATGGTCGCGCTGTTCTTCGCGCTCAGCGTGTTCATGCAGGCGGTGCTCGGCTTCGACGCGCTCACCACGGGCCTCACGCAGCTCCCGCTCGCCGGCACCCTCGTCGTCGTCGCGGGGCTCGCCCCGGGGATCATCGCGAAGGCCGGCGCGCGCACGACGCTCGTCGCCTCGCTCCTCGTGCTCGCGGCCGGGCTCGTGTGGCTGTCCTTCGCGCCGAGCAATGCGGACTTCGCGGCGCAGCTCCTTAGCCCGACGCTGCTCATCGGCGTCGGCATGGGCGGCGCCTTCGTCACGACGACGCATCTCGCGGTCGACGGCGTCGAGGGCGGGGAGGCCGGCCTCGCGGGCGGCCTCGTGAACACGAGCCAGCAGATCGGCGGCGCGCTCGGCCTCGCCGTGCTCGGCACGGTCGCGGGCCTGCGCACCGACGCCCTGCTCGGACAGGGCGTCGCCGCGCCCGAGGCGATGACGGGCGGCTTCGCCTGGCTCTTCCTCGGGGCCGCCGCGATCTCGATCGTCGCGGCGATCGCGAGCGCGTTCACCCGCTCGCGGGCTCGTATGCCCGAGCAGGCATAGCGCCAGTCCCCGTCGCCGGGCGCGCAGGATCCGCCGCGAGGCGGAGCGGATCCTGCGCGCCCGGTCGAAAGCGCTAGGAGCCCGAGGCCGCGAGCGCGCGGTCGATCGCCTCGACCATCCGCTGGTCGGCGGCACCGGCCGCAGCCAGGTCGCCCCTCGCGTAGGCAGCCTGACGGTCGGCGAGCGCCGCCTGGTAGTCCGCGAGCGCGGCGCGGAGCGCGGCCTCGTCGACCTCGCCGGGAGCGGCCGGCGGCGTCGTCGGCGCGGTGGTCGGCGGCGTCGTGGGCTGGGTCGGCT
>JAGIAU010000156.1 GCA_017744755.1 Microbacteriaceae bacterium | reverse complement strand
ATGTTGATGAAGCCGGGGCCGGCGATCTCGGCCGAGGCGACGCCCGGCGCGACGGCGATGGCGGCGACGAGCGCCGCGGCGAGCTCGCGCGGCGCGACGCCGAGCCGCTTGCCGTACTGCATGGCGGCGTTGGAGGCCCAGTCGCCGTGCTCCGGGTTCTTCGGCCGCTCGACGGGGACGTCGGCCGCGGTGAGCTCGAGGACGGCGCCGCGGGAGGCCGCGAACTCGGTCAGCGAGGCGGCGACGAGGGCGGCGAGGGCGTCCGGATTCACGACGGGCAAGTCTACCGGCGGGGTCTCGGTGCGGCGCTCCGCGCCATTCGAGCCGCGAGAGCGCTACTGCGACATCGGCCGGAAGCGGAAGCCGGTGGCCGCGACCCAGTCCCGGATCACCTGGCGCTGCGGTTCGTCGCAGGTGTAGCCGTAGCCGACCGAGACCTCCCACCAGGAATACGCGTCGATCGGCACCTCGTGGTCGAGGGTCCAGCCGGGCAGCGTCGTGAGCGCGTAGCAGTCGGCCATCGTCTCCCAGTCGTCGCCGAACGCGCCGAGGGCGGCATCCGTCGCCTCCGGGTTCGTGAACTGCAGGACATGCGCGAACTCGTGGTACGCGATCCCCGTGCGGATCCAGTCGGTCATGCCGCCCTGCGCGTCGCTGTCCGCGTCGAAGTGCACCGAGTAGGGGTCGTCGCCCGGCACGCAGGCGAGCACGTCGCCGCCGCAGAACGCGTCCGCCGATTCCCAATAGGAGCGGACGAAGCCGGAGCCGAGCTCGTCGATCGTCGCCTCGTTCTGCGTGCCGGTCGCGTTGGATGCGGTCTGAGTCGCCGCGTCCGCGAGCAGCTGCTCGAGGCCCGCCCGCCGGACGTCCAGCGAGCTGACGATGTCGGCGACCTGACGCGGCTCCCAGCGCACCTCCCAGGCGTCCTGAATCTGCGCCTCGACGGTGTCCAGCGGCACGATGTCGCCGAAGGGCAGCCCGTCGAACCGCTTCGCGACGTCCACGAACGCCTGCGCGGACTTCCGGAACTCGTCCTTCGCGTCCACGGCCTCCTGCTGGCGGTCGATCGTCGCCTGCTGCTCGTCGACCCGCTGCTGCAGGTCCTCGATCGTGGACTCCGCCTCCTCGAGCGCGTTCTGCGTCTGCACCTGGGTGATGATGAAGAACGCGAGGACGCCGACGGCGACGGCGAGCAGGATGAGCGTGACGACGAGCCCGATGATCCGGGCGTGCCGTGGCTGCTCGGACGGCTCCGAGGGGCCGGCGGACGCGGGGCCCGGGGGCGTCGGCGCGGGCCACGACTGCGGCTGCGGAGCCGGCGGCTGCTCGAACGACATGCCGCCACCATACGGGGTCGGGGCGACATCGGGGCCGGGGCTCGCGCGGGCGCGTTCACCCGCCCGTCAGTCGGCGTCGCCGACGCCGATCGCCTCCGCCTCCTCGAGCTCGTCCGCGATGGGGTGGTCGACGCGGTGCAGGGTCCGGCGGTTGGCGGCGAGGACCGCGATCGCGACGATGAGCGCCGCGGCGCCAGCCCAGAACGGGATCGAGTCGCCCCAGGTGATCGCGCCGTTGGGCGCGGCGACGGTCGTCGCGAGCGCGGCGGCGGCCGGCGGGGCGATCGCGCCGCCGATGAACCGCACTGCCGAGTAGGCGCCGGAGGCGACCTGTCGCGGCAGGTCCGTGGCCTCCATGACGGACTCGGTGAGCACGGTGTTCACGACGCCGAGGACGAGGCCGCCGAGGATGATGCAGACGATGAGCGCCGTCGGCGACGCGGCGACGAAGCCGCAGACCACGAGCAGGAGGCCGAGGGCGATGAACGCCCCGAGCAGCACGCTCGTCCGGCGGAACCGGCGGGTCAGGAACGGCGCGCCCCAGATCGAGGTGACCGCGAGCGCGAGGCCCCAGCCGAAGAACACGAAGCCGAGGCCCATCGCGCCGAAGGATGCCGGCAGCACGAACGGCGACCAGGCGAGCAGCGTGAAGAAGCCGAAGTTGTAGAAGAGAGCCGCGATGCCCATCGTGCGCAGGCCGGGCTCGCGGGCGAGGCCTGCGAACGGCGCCGAGAGCCTCGTCGGCACCGGCCGCGGGGCGTCCTTCGGCGTGCGCAGCAGCGTGACGATGAGGATGAAGCCGACGGCCATGAGCGCGGCGACGCCGAAGAACGGGCCCATCCACGACACGGTGCCGAGCATGCCGCCGACGAGCGGGCCGATCGCGATGCCGAGGCCGAGGGCCGACTCGTAGAGCACGATCGCCGCGCCCGCGCCGCCCGAGGCGGCGCCGACGATGGCGGCGAGCGCCGTGGAGATGAAGAGCGCGTTCCCCAGCCCCCAGCCGGCGCGGAAGCCGATGATCCAGTTGACGGCGCCCTCCCACGGGGTCGGCAGGCCGCTCAGCGCGCACAGCAGCGCGAAGACGACGATGACGCCGAGGCCGACGAGCAGGGTCCGCTTCGTGCCGATCCGGGTCGAGACCCAGGCGGTGAAGAGCATCGCGGCGCCCGTGATGAGCAGGTAGCTCGTGAAGAGCAGCTCGGTCTGCACCTGGTCGGCGCCGAGGTCGGCGGAGATCGCCGGGAGGATCGGGTCGACGAGGCCGATGCCCATGAACGAGACGACGCAGGCGAAGGCGATCGACCATACCGTCATCGGCTGCCGCCAGATGGACGGGGCCGCGGCGGGCGAGAGCGCGGCGGCGGCGTGCGCGGTCATCGGCCCGCCCCCGCGAGGACGCTCGGGGTGCGCTCCGCGATGATGGCCGCGGCGCGTTCGATCGCATCCCAGTCGGCCGCGTCGAGGTCGGCGAAGCGCGGCGCGAGGGTCTCCCGGATGGTGCGCCGCCAGCCCTGGATGGCGGCCCGTCCGGCGTCGGTGACGCTGAGGAGGGTCGCGCGCGGGTCGTCCCCGTCGACGGCCCGCGCGACGAGCCCGGTCTCGGCCATGGACGCGACGAGGCGCGTCATCCCCGGCTGGGTCACCCGGCACTCGGCGGCGAGGACGCCGATGCGCATCGGCCCCTCCTCCTCGAGCGTCGCGAGCGCGCGCCACTGCGCTGCCGGCGTCGCGTTCCCGGCGTCGCGGGCGACGACGCGCCCGATGCGATGGCTCCAGATGATGAGCGACTGCAGCGCGCCGATGCGCGTCTCGTCGGTGCGTTCCATGCCTCGATCATATGCCTTTGTTATGCATCGCGGATGCGCGGGATCCGCGGGCGGGCGGGCCGCGGCGCTGATAGGATCGTTCACCGGCTCGCCTCCGTAGCTCAGTGGATAGAGCGCTGGCTTCCGGTGCCATAGGTCGGGGGTTCGAATCCCTCCGGGGGCACGCTGCGAGAAGGGCTCCGCTTCGGCGGGGCCCTTCTCCCATCTCGGGGCATCGGATAGGAACGGTCGCATGAACGCCGCGGAGAACGTCCTCGAGTTCTACCCGATCTGGGTCGACCTCGCCGGCGCGATCCTCGGCGGCATCCTCGGCGCCTACGCCGCCGCGCGGCTCGGCACCGACGTGACGGGCGCGCTCATCGTCGCCGTCGTCACCGGCCTCGGCGGCGGCATGATCCGCGACGTCCTGCTCCAGCAGGGCCCGCCCGTCGCGCTCGCCTCCCCCTGGCTGCTCGCGGCGGCGGCGGGAGCCGGGCTGCTCACCTTCCTCTTCTCCGGGCATCTGCACCGGCTGCCGGGACGTCGGCGGATCGCACCCTTCTACGTCGTCGTCGACGCGTTCTTCCTCGCGGCCTGGACCGTCGTCGGCGTCGCGAAGGGCTACGCCGCCGGCCTGCCGATCGTCTCCTGCGTGTTCCTCGGCGTGCTCACCGCCGTCGGCGGCGGCATCGCCCGCGACGTGCTGCTCGGCCGCCGGCCGCTCATCCTGCAGCCCGGCACGCTCGAGGCCGGCGCCGCGCTCATCGGCGCCGCCGCGCAGGCCGCCGCGACGCTGCTCATCGGCTCGCTGTGGGGCGCGCTCGTCGGCCTCGTCGTCGTCGCCGCGGTGCGCATCCTCTCGCTCGCCCTGCGCTGGCAGACGCGGCCGGCGCGGATCGTCTCGGCGGACGAGCCGGGGGACTCGCGCGGGGCGGCGTAGGACGGCGGGCGAACGCGCCCGAGCACGTTCCGCTCCCGCTCCCGCTCAGCGCGCGCGGATGCCGTCGACCGCGAGGCCGAGCACGCGCTCGCGCTGCTCGGGATCCGGGAACTGGACCGCGGCGACGCCCGCGATGAGCCGGACCACGTCCTCGATCGCGACGTCGTCCCGCGCGACGCCCGCCGCCTGTGCTCGGCGCAGCACCGGCTCGCCGGCCTCGTACATCGTCCGCCGGCAGGCGGCGAGCACGGGCGACTCCCGGTTGATGCCTTCCACGAGCGCCCGCTTCGTGCCGATGTAGGCGACGAAGGCGTCCAGCCAGTACTCGAGCGCCGCCCACGGCTCGAGCGCCTCGGAGCGCTCCGCCGCCTCGATGAGCCGCTCGACCTCGGCGACGTAGACCGTCTCGACGAGCGCGTCGCGGGTCGGGAAGTTCCGGTAGAGCGTGCCGATGCCGACCTCGGCCCGGCGGGCGATGTCCTCGAGCGAGGCGCCGGCGCCGTGCTCGGCGAAGGCGTCGCGGGCCGCGGCGATGAGCGCGTCGAAGTTCCGACGCGCGTCCGCGCGCTGGGGGCGCTGGACGCCCGTCCAGGCGGGGAGCTCGGCGGTGTTCATGGATCCTTCATCCGGCGGGGCTTGCAACCGGAGGCATCCTCCGGTATGTTCATCCCATAACCGGAGTCACCCTCCGATCGGAGTGACCCTCCAATAGTAGCCCCGATGGCGTGGCGAAACCCAGCACCACGACAGAACGGATGCCCCATGGCCGTCAGCTCCCCGCGCCGCGTCCTCACCGCGCTCGGCGTCTCCATCGGCTCGTTCGCGAGCCTCCAGTCCCTCCTCGTCCCGGTCCTCCCCGTCATGCAGCACGACCTCCGCGTCGACGCCGCCGGGATCACCTGGGCGCTCACCACCTGGCTCATCGTCGCCGCCGTCGCGACGCCGCTCCTCGGCCGGGTCGGCGACCTCCTCGGCCGGCGGCGCATCCTGCTGCTCTCGCTCGGCGCCGTCGCCCTCGGCAGCGTCGTCGCGGCCATCGCGCCGAACCTCGGCGTCTCGTTCGGCGGCTTCTATCGCCGCGACGACGGGTTGCGCGATCCCGGCTTCCCGGCCGATCGCGGCGGGCAGTTGCGCGGCGGGATCGACTATGACG
>JAGIAU010000155.1 GCA_017744755.1 Microbacteriaceae bacterium | reverse complement strand
GTCGATGGAGTGCCATCTCGGCGACTTCCGCGAGTACTCGGGCATCCGGCGCGAGCTGACCGATCTGGAGCGCAAGAAGGTCGACCAGAACGCCTCCCGCGGGGAGCACGACCGGCGGCAGCGGCAGCTCGACGCGCTCCGCCAGCAGCTCAAGCGGCATCCGTGCCACGCCTGCCCCGACCGCGAGGCGCATGCGCGGTGGTCGGAGCGCTACTGGCAGCTGAAGAAGTCGACCGATCAGCTGCAGCGGCAGATCGAGAGCCGGACGGGTGCGGTCGCCCGCGTGTTCGACCGCGTGACGGAGGTGCTCCTCGAGCTCGGCTACGCCGTGCCGGCCGCCCGCGGGGCCGCAGGTCGCCACAGCCCTGGCTCCCTGAGCGAGCGCAGCGAGTCGAAGGGGGACCTCGACCTCACCGACGACGGCCGCCGCCTCAAGCGGATCTACGGCGAGCGGGACCTGCTCGTCGCCGAGTGCCTCCGCCTGCGCCTCTGGGACGGCCTCGACGCCGCCGGCCTCGCCGCGATGGCGACCTGTCTCGTCTACGAGCCGCGCCGGGAGGGCGGCAGCGAGTACGGCATGCGCCTCCCGGGCGGCCGGGTGCTCGCCGAGGCGATCGACCGCACGACGGACCGCTGGGCGGAGCTCGACGACATCGAGCAGGCGCATCGCCTCGGCGCCTCGAACCCGCTCAGCGTCGCGCTCGTGCCCGCCATGCACCGCTGGGCCCGCGGCGGATCGCTCGACGCGGTGCTCCGCGACACGGACCTCGCCCCGGGGGACTTCGTCCGATGGTCGCGGCAGACGATCGACCTGCTCGATCAGGTCGGCAAGGTGGCCGACGGCGGCGTGGCCCGCGCCGCCCGCCAGGCGGTCGACGCGATCCGCCGCGGCGTCGTCGCCGCCGTGGAGTCGTAGGCGGCGGCTACCGCCGGGCCGCCCAGGCGCGGCCGAGTGTGTATCGGTTCGTCGCGCCGAGCGCGTGCATGGCGTCCTCGACACGGCGCCGCACGGTGCGCTCCGAGACGCCGAGCCGCTCCGCGACCGTCGCGTCGTCGAGGCCGAGCTCGAGGAGCCGGAGCACGGGCTCCCAATCGTCCGGCTCCAGCCCGAGCGGGCGGGCGCGCCGCCAGTGCTCGTCGAAGAGCGAGCGCACCGACTGCGCGGCGACCGCGTCCACGAGCGTCCGCACCATGAGCGGGCGGCCGATGCCCCAGTTCGTCGGGAACACCGTCCGCTCGGGGCCTTCGCCGGCCATCCAGCCGGGAAGCCGATCGGTCTCGCGCAGCTCGGCGCCCTGGGCTCGCAGCGCCGCGGCGGTCTCGCGCACCGCGGCGTCCACCGAATCCCGGCCGAGCAGGTAGCGGACGACCGAGCCGTCCGACGGGGCGCGGCCACCGGCCTCCTCGGCGATCTCCAGGAGCGCGGAGGACTCCGGGAGCACGACGAACGCGTCGACCGGGCGCGGCTGCTCGACGAGCCACCACCAGGCGTCGACGATCGCGCTCGGGCCGCCGATCATCGGCATGCGCATGTCCAGGCCGCCATCCCGCTCGGCCTGCCGCTCGCGGAGCCGCGACGGCAGCTCGTCGAGCACGGCGATGACCTCTTGCAGGCGCGCGACCTCGCCCTGGAGCGCCTCGCGGGCGTGCTCGATCGTCGGGCGCTGCGGCGGGGGGAGCAGCGCCTCGGCGCCGGTGCGGACCACGAGCCCCTCCGCCGTGAGCCGTTCGAGCGCCGCCGCGGCCTCGGCCTCGGTCATCCCGACGAGGGCCGCGAGCCGCGCGGGCTCCACGATCCGGGAGCGGAGCATGGTCCGCAGCAGCGTGAGATCGTCGCGCACCGCCGCCATCAGCAGGCTCCGGGCCGGGCGACGCGGGTCGCCCAGGCGAGCCCGAGCGTGAAGCGGTTGGATGCGCCGAGCGCCTCCGTCGCCTCGTGGACGCGCCGGCGCACGGTCCGCTCCGAGAGGTGCAGCGCGCGCGCGACCTCCTCGTCGCCGGCCCCGCCGTCGAGCGCCGAGAGCACGGACTGCCACGCCGCGACGGGCGCATCGACGCGCGCGGCGCGGCGCCAGACCTCCTCGAACAGCATGCGGAAGCCCTGCGTCGCGACCGCCACCCCGAGCAGCAGCACGAGCTCTGGTCGCTCCCGTCCCCACGCCGAGGGGTACGCGCTCACGTCGCCGGCGCCCGCGCCGAACCAGGCCGGCGGGTCGTCCACCGTCCGCGCCGCCACGTCGAGCCGCGCGAGCTCGGCGCCGGCCTCGGCGACGTCCTCCGCCGCGACCGGTCCCAGGATCACGCGAACGCCCGACACCGGTCCCGGGAGCTCCGCGAGCATCCGCCAGTCGGGGAGCACGAACACCGCGCCCGGCTCCGCCAGACGCCGCCATGCCTCGGCGACCGCCGTCGGGCCGGGGAGCGCCAAGGTCGGCACGCCGACCGGTTCCCCGGGCGCACCGCCGCGCCAGTCGCGCATCAGCTCGGGAAGCACGGACATCGCGGCGCCGACCCGGGTCGCGGTGCCCGCGACCTCGGCGAGCGCGTTCACGATCGAGGTCACATCCGGGTCGGAGGCGGCAGGGGCGTCGGCCATGGCGACATGCTAACGGCCTGGCCGCTTCCGGCCATGCGAGGCCGCTGGACCGCATGGCCATCCCACAGCCCCCGCGGGACGCGCGGGCGTAGGCTCGATCGGTGGCCACCCTGTCCCTGCGCGAGCCCGCCGCCGCGCCGCCCGCCGATCCGGCGAGCGGGACGCCGCGCCCGGTCCAGCCGATCCTGCCCTGGTGGGCGGCGATCGCGACCGCGGCCCTCGGCGGCGTCGTGACCGACCTCGCCTACCCGGACCTCGGCTGGTGGCCGATGGTGTTCCCGGGCATCGCGATGGCGCTCGTCTCGCTCGTCGGTCGCGGGTTCTGGACGGGGGCGCTCGTCGGTCTCGTCTACGAGAGCGTGTTCTACCTCGTGCACATCCAGTGGGCCTCGCAGTGGGTCGGGCCGATCCCGATGATCGGCCTCTCGCTCACGGGCGGGTTCTTCTTCGCGATCGGCGCCGGCCTCATCGCCCTGGCGTACCGCTGGCTGCCGCGCGCCTGGCCGGTCCGCTGGCCCGACTGGGTGCTGCGGGTCGTCGTCCTGCCAGTGGCCGTCGCCGGACTCTGGACCGCGCGCGAGGCGATCTTCAGCGTATGGCCGTACGGCGGCTTCGCCTGGGGCCGCATCGGGCACTCGCAGATCGACTCGCCGCTCGTCGGCCTGTACTCGTGGATCGGCATCTCGGGCGTGACGTTCGTCGTCGTCTGGTTCGTCGCGCTCGTCGTCGAGGCGGCGCGGGCGCGCGGGATCCACCCCGTCGCCCGGGTCGTTCCGCCGGTCCTCCTCGCGGCGGCGCTCGTGCTGTGGCCGGCGTTCCCCGTCGCGCAGACCGGCATGATGCGCATCGCGCTCGTGCAGGGCGACGGACCCGCCGGCTACTTCGACCAGCGCAGCGCCGGCGACCTGCTCGCCGCGCAGGTGCAGGCCACGCAGCCGGTCATCGACCAGGTGGAGGCGGGGGAGCGGGTCGACCTCGTGCTGTGGCCCGAGGGCGGCAGCGACTGGGACCCGCAGGCGGACGACTACACCGGATCCGTCTGGTCCGCGATCTCCGAGCTCGCGAAGGCGCCGCTGCTCGGCCAGGCGATCACGCAGACCGCGGACGGCACCTACTACAACACCGCGATCCTCTGGGACGGCCGCGACGGCGACTCCGCCGCGCAGGGCGAGGCGCTCGACACCTACGACAAGCGGCATCCCGTCGTCTGGGGCGAGTACATCCCCGACCGCGCGTTCTTCGAGCTCCTCGTCCCGGATCTGACGAAGATGATCGGCCGCGAGTACGCCTTCGGCACCACCGACGCCGTCATGGACGTCCCGACCGCGAGCGGCCCCGTCCGCGTGGGCGTGAACATCTGCTACGACATCGTCGACGACGCGCTCCTGCGCGAGTCGGTCATGGAGGGCGGCCGGATCATCCTCGCGACGTCGAACAACGCCGACTTCGGCCGCACCGACGAGAGCGCGCAGCAGCTCGAGTTCGCGCGGATCCGCGCCGCCGAGCTCGGTCGCAGCGTCGTCAACGTCTCGACCGTCGGCATCAGCGCCGTCATCGGCGTCGACGGCAGGGTCGTCGAGTCGCTGCCGTGGTACGAGCCGGGCTCGATCATCGCCGACGTGCCGCTCTACGACACGATCACGCCCGCGGCCGCCCACGGCCGCGCGATCGAGGTCGTGCTGGCCGCGCTCGGCGTGCTCCTGCTCGCGGGCGCCGGCGCGGTGCTGCTCGTGACGCGGCGCGCTTCGACCCGCTCCGCTCGCTCGGCGGACCAGCGCCCGGCTCCCTGAGCGAGGGCGCAGCCCGAGTCGAACCGGCTCCCTGAGCGAGCGCAGCGAGTCGAACTGGCTCCCTGAGCGAGCGCAGCGAGTCGAAGGGTCAGGCGCTCTTGCGGCTCTCGCCGCGCTGGGCGCGGAGGATCTCGAGGCGCTCGGCGAGGATCTCCTCGAGCTCGGGAATGGTGCGGCGCTCCAGCAGCATGTCCCAGTGCGTGCGCGCGGCCTTGTCCTCGGCGCGGTCGTCCTCGACGGGCTTCCCGCTCGCGTCGAGGAGGACGCCGGACTGGTTCGTCCGCGGGTTCTCCCAGTGAGTCGGGACCTCTGCGTCCTCGGCGAAGACGACCTCGAACTCGGTGCCGTCCTCGGCGCGGTAGCGGGCCGTGATGCGCTCGACGAAGTCGACGCCCTCTTCGGACTGGAAGCTCTGGGCGCCGAGGCGCATGCCTCGCAGACTGCGATCTGCCATTCTGTGGCCTCTTCTCTGGGGAGTTTCGGGTTTGCGGGTTGTGCCCGCATCGCCCCATATAACGTTCAGCGTGGGACTCGGCCAGCCACCGGGCCTCAAATCACAGCTGATTCCCAGGGATGATATATCGGCTGGCTGTGGGGACGCCGAGATCGGCTCGGTCCGTCACGACGCCGTCGACCCCCAGCTCGAACAATTCGGCCATCCGCACCGGATCGTTCACCGTCCAGATGTGCACCTCGACGCCGGCGCGGTGGAACGCGCGGATGAGCCGGGGCGTCGTCGTCCGCAGCCGCAGCGCGCGCTCCGGGATCTGCACGGCGTCGATGCCGCGGAGCGCGCGGCGCACGCCCGGGCCGAAGCCGGCCTTGCCCGCGAGCAGGGCGCGGACGAAGCGGTCCGCCGAGGCCGAGGTCGCGACGCCCGGCAGC
>JAGIAU010000154.1 GCA_017744755.1 Microbacteriaceae bacterium | reverse complement strand
GAGACAGCGGCGAGGTAGTTCGCGATCTCGTACGTCGCCGCGCGGGCGTCCGTCACCTGGAAGTAGATGACGGTGTCGATGGAGACGACGAGGTTGTCCTCCGTGATGACGGGCTGCGGCATGAACGTCACGACCTGCTCGCGCATGTCGACGAGGGGACGAAGCCGGTCGATGAACGGGATGAGCATGTTCAGCCCGGGGGAGAGGGTCTTCTGGTATCGGCCGAGCCGCTCCACGACGCCTGCGAACGACTGCGGGATGATCCGGATCGCCTTGAAGATCGTCGTGATCACGAAGATGCCGAGGACGACGAGCAGCAGGATCACGAAGAGCTGGCCGATCACCTCGCCGGCCGGACGGTCGAAATCGAACACGTGCGTTCCTCTCCTTGATGAACCCGCGGCACGCGCCGGGCGCGCCCTACGTCCTGCCGACCATGACGATGGCGCCGCGCACCTCGTGGACGACGATCTCGTCGCCGACCTCGAAGGGCTCGCCGGCCGCGGCCGGCTTCGCCGACCAGGTCTCGCCGTTCTCCAGCTTGACCTCGCCGAGGTCGTCGATGAAGGGGCGCGTGACGCGGCCGCGCTGCTGCGCGATCGCGTCGATGTTGTGCCGCGTGTGGTCCTCGTGCTTGGCGAGCAGGCGGCGCAGCAACGGGCGGATGATGAAGAGCAGCAGGGCGGACAGCACGGCGGCCGCGGCGATCTGGACGTACCAGGGGAAGCCGAGCAGCGTCGCGCCGAGGCCGCCGATCAGCACGCCCGTCCCAATCGTCGCGAAGGTGAACTCGAGCGTGAACAGCTCGATGACGATGCACGCGATCGCGATGCTCAGCCAGACGATCCACGTCCACTGCGTGAAGTCCAAGGCGGACCCCCTCTCGCCTCCGAGCGTAGCCGGAGCGCTCGGCTAGGGTCGAGTGCGTGACTCACGCACCGCTCGACCCTGGCACCCTGGACGGCCGCCGCGCCGTCGTCACCGGCTCGTCCCGCGGCATCGGCGCCGCCACGGCCCGGCTGCTCGCCGGCGCGGGGGCCGAGGTGTACGTCAACTACCGCAGCAAGGCGCCGCGTGCCGAGAAGCTCGTCGCGGAGATCGCCGCCGCGGGCGGGACGGCGCACGCCGTCGGGGCCGACTTGACCGACCCGGAGTCGGTCGCGGGCTTCGCCGCGCGCGTCGCCGAGGGCGGGCCGCTCGATGTGCTCGTGCTCAATGCCTCCGGCGGCATGGAAGCGGGGATGGGGGAGGACTACGCGATGCGGCTGAACCGCGACGCGCAAGTCGCGTTCCTCAGTGCCCTCCGTCCGCTGCTGGGGCGGGGGAGCCGCGTCGTCTTCGTGACCTCGCACCAGGCGCATTTCATCCGCACGACGCCGACGATGCCCGAGTACGAGGCCGTCGCGCTGTCCAAGCGAGCGGGGGAGGACGCGCTGCGCGCGCTCATTCCCGAACTGGAATCCGACGGCATCGAGCTCGTCGTCGTCTCGGGCGACATGATCGAGGGCACCATCACGGCGACACTGCTCGAGCGGGCGAACCCGGGCGCCATCGAGTCGCGCCGCGAGTCGGCCGGCAAGCTGTACGACGTCGACGAGTTCGCCCGCGAGGTCGCGCTCGCCGCGGTCGAGCCCGTGCCGGCGGAGCACACCCGCTACGTCGGGGACGTGAGCGGCTTCGGTGCCTGACCCCTCCGACTCCCTCCACGCGGGCGGGCTCACCCGCTACGCGGCCCGCATCCTGCTCTTCGACCGGACCGGAAGGGTGCTGCTCTTCCTCGACGAGTTCCCGGACCTGCCCGGGCAGGCGAAGTGGATCACGCCGGGCGGCGGCGCGGACCCGGGGGAGACCCCGCACGAGACGGCGGTCCGCGAGCTCTACGAGGAGACCGGGCTCGTCGCCGACGGGCTGGGGGAGCTCGTGCACTCGCTGCGCTTCCCCGTGAACCGGCCAGCCGTGCGGCACACGACCTCGCACTGGGACTTCTTCGTCCACGTCGTCGACGAGCCGTTCGAGCCGTCGCGGGAGCACTGGACCGAGGAGGAGCTCGCGCAGGTGCTCGGGCACCGCTGGTGGACGCTCCAGGAGCTCGTCGCCGAGCAGGTGCCGTTCGCGCCGGCCGGGCTGCTCGGGCTCGTGGCGCGGTACGCCCCCGGCTCGCCCGAGCGGCTCGTCGCGGAGGTCGCCGCGCAGCCGGCGATCGACGTGCCGTCGTTCGGCAACGACGACGCCGTCGAGCTCGGCGAGCTCGCGACGGAGCTGAGCCGCACCGCGCGGGCGAACCTCTCCGTGCGCGTCGTCCTGCGCGGCGACGTGGCCTACCAGGCCCGCCTCGGCACGACAGGACCGGACAACGACCCGTGGCTCGACGGCAAAGCCCGCGCGGTCGCGATGACCGGCGAGCCGTCGATCCTGTCGCGGCTCCGCGCCGAGGCGGCCGGCCAGGTCTTCGAGGACGGCGACCGCCCAGGCATCGGCGACGTTCGCGGCCACGGCGGCTCCGTGCCGATCCGCGTGCGAGGCGAGCTCGTCGGGACGCTCACGACGTCCGGCGAGCCGGACCGGCTCGACCACGCGGTCGCCGCGGAGGCCGTGCGCCGGTTCCTCGCCGCCCGCGGTCTCGCCTGACCCGCCCGCGCCGGTGCGGTGCACGATTCGCCGATAATGATCATTATGTCAGCTCACGAGGATGCGCGGGCGTGCGGCACGGTCCTCCTCTGCGCTGGGACAGGACCGGGACGCTGCCGCAGGCAGTGGGGCGTGCGTCCGCCCTGCCCGAGCGTCTCCGTCCTGCGTCCGCGCGCGCGGCGTCCGGGACGCGACGGGTCAGGCGTCCGCCACGGCGCGGTCCACGGGCGCCGCCTCGGCCGCCGGTGCCGGGCAATGCAGCAGCGTCCGGCCGCCCGGACCGCTCCGGTCGATCTCGTGGCGCGACATGAGCTCGCCGCACAGGGGGCAGCGCTGCTCGGACGCCGCGACCGCCGGGCGCTCCTCCCCCTCGATCCCGACCTGCGCAGGCCCTTCGAAGAAGTAGAAGAATCGGTTCCACGCGGCCCAGAAGCCGGGCACGCCGTCCCATGGCGTCCGCTGCCCGCCGAGTCCGGCACGCTTGGCGCGACGAGCCCGCGGCTCCTCCGTCTCATTTGCTTTGCGCACGAAGCAATGATAGCGCGTACAATCGATTCGTGCACGAAGCGATGATGGGCGCATCCGAGCCGGCCGACCCGCTCGAGCTCGACCGGCAGGTCTGCTTCGCCCTCGCGGTCGCCAGCCGGAGCGTCATCGCGTTCTACCGTCCGATCCTCGAACCGCTCGGCCTCACCCACCCGCAGTACCTCGTCATGCTCGCCCTCTGGCAGCGCTCCCCTCTGCGCTTCGGCGAGGTCGCCACGCGCCTCAGCCTCGACCTGGCCACCCTCTCCCCGCTCGTGCGCCGTCTCGAGACGATGGGCCTCGTACAGCGCCGCAGGGGCGAGGACGACGCCCGGGTCGTCGAGCTCGAGCCGAGCGACGCCGGCCGTGCGCTCCGCGAACGCGCGCTCGCCGTTCCCGGCCGCGTCGTCGAGCGCCTCGGCTTCCCGGTCGCCCGCCTCGAGGCGCTCCGCGACGAGCTGACCGATCTCATCGCCGCGGTCCGGCGAGCCGAGGCGCGGCCGGCAGGCTGAGCAGCACCCCTTGAACTGGGCGGAACGCGCCCCCGGCGCGCACCCCTACAATTCCGGCATGTCCCGCGTGGACGACGAGCCCGATCGTTTTCCGCCCCCGCGCATCCCGGCAGGCACCATCGCCAGGGCGCGGCTGGACGCGCGCCTCGACGAGCCGTGGGACGCACTCGTCGTCATCGGTCCGGCCGGCTCCGGCAAGTCGACGCTCGCGGCGCAGTGGGCACGGAGAACGTCCTCCTCCATCGCCTGGCTCTCCGCGGACGGCCCGGCCGGGGAGCGCCCCTCCGGCAGGCGCACCGCCCCCGACCCGCGCGACACCGCCTCGGCCGGCGCCTCGACGCTCGATGTCGCGCTCGCGCTCATCGCCGACCCGTCGGGACCGGTCGTCGTCGTCGACGGCGCCGAGCGACTCGCCCCGGTCGAGCTGGGGGCGCTCGGCGCCGCGCTCGACCGCGCCCCGGCCGCGCGGCTGATCCTGCTCACTCGCACCGCCGTCTCGGCGTCGGCGCTCGCCGCGGCGACGTCGCAGACGGTCCGGGTGATCCGTCCGGACGAGCTGCTGCTCGACGACGCCGAGATCGCGGCGCTCACGCGGGACCCGGAGCGGGTCCCGGGGGCGGCCGCGGCATCCGGCCGGCTGGCGGTGGCGGTGCGCGATCACGTGGACGGCGACCGCAGCCGGCACTTCGAGCGCTTCCGGCACCGGCTGCTCGAGGGGCTCGAGGGACTCGAGGGGCTCGCGGATCCCGGCGGAGCGGGACATCCCGCGGCGGCCGGCTCGCCCTACCGGTCGACGCTCGCGCGCCTCGCCGTGGTGCGCTCCGTCGACGAGGATCTCGCCCGCGAGCTCGGCATCGAGGCCGCGGAGCTCGCCCGGGCGCAGCACGATGGCCTCCTGCTCCCCCATGACGGCCGGCTCGACGTCACGGCGTTCGCCGCCAGGGTGCTCGAGCCGCTCGGCGCGGAGCTGCCGCCCGAGGAGCGCGAGACGGCCCTCCGGACGGCCCTGGCCGACCCGCGCCTGCGCCGGGAGCGCGCGCACGAGGCGCTCCGGATCGCCGTCGCGCTCCGCGACTTCGACGCGGCGACGGACCTCGTGCTGGAGCGCGGCCTGCTCATCACGGACGAGCCGGAGCGCATCCGTGCGGCGCTCGCAGGCGTCGGCTACGCCGATGTCAAGCACCATCCGATCCTCGTCATCGTCCTCGGCCAGCTCGCGAACCTCGACCGCTCGACCCGCCTGCACGGCCTCGTGCTCTTCGGCCGCGCGATCGCGGGGATCCGGACCGGGTCCTCGAACGCGCGCCCGCGCGACGCGATGGGGTTCCGCCTCCTCGCCGCCACGCTCCTGCGGCTCACGCCGGCGGCCGACTCGGCGCTCAAGCGCTCGCTCGCGGCCCTCGCCGAGATCGACGCGCTGAACGCCGAGGAGCGCGCCTCCCTCGGCCTCGTCGGCGCGGAGGGCGTCACGCATGTGGGACTCACCGCGATGGCGGCGGGCGACGACGCGACGGCGGCCACGATGTACGAACGGGCGTACGGCGAGTTCGTCGAGCTCGGCAGCATCGAGATGCTCGACCCGCTGACGCTCCGCGCCGCGCTCGCCGCCGTCCGCGGCGAGCTGC
>JAGIAU010000153.1 GCA_017744755.1 Microbacteriaceae bacterium | reverse complement strand
GCACGTACCTCGTCATGGCGACCGCGCGCGCCGACGAGATCGAGGTGCTCCAGGGCCTCCAGGCCGGCGCCGACGACTACGTGACGAAGCCGTTCCGCCCCCGCGAGCTGCGGGCGCGCGTCGAGGCGATGCTGCGGCGCCCGCGGCTCATCCAGGACCCGGCGACGGGGCCGGTCGCGACGGGCGCCGCCCCCGCTCTCGGCTCCCGCCGCGCCGAGACCTGGATCGAGCTCCGGGGCCTCCGGCTGCAGCCCGCCGCCCGGCTCGTGGAGGTGGACGGGACGCCCGTCGACCTGACGCGCAGCGAGTTCGACATCCTCGCCGACCTGCTGTCCGCCGGGCAGCGCGTCCTGTCGAAGACGGATCTCGCGCTGACGGTGCGCGGAGACCGGGACTCCGGCATCGACTACGTGAGCGAGCACGACGAACGCGCCATCGAGGTGCACGTCGCGAACCTCCGGAAGAAGCTGGGGGACTCCCCCGCCCAGCCGCGCTGGATCGAGACGGTCCGTGGCGTCGGCTACCGTGTCAGGCGCTGAACGAGCGGGAGTCGCACGACGAAGAGGGTGCCGCGTCCCTCGGTGCTCTCCACGGAGATCTCGCCGCCGTGCGCGCGCACGATGTCCCGGCTGATCGACAGGCCGAGGCCGTTGCCGTGCATCGTGCCGCCGCGCACGAGGGACGAGCGGAAGAAGCGGTCGAAGACGCTTCCGAGCTCGTGGGCGGGGATGCCCGGGCCGTCGTCGCGCACCGCGATGCGCACCGTCCCGCGGTCGATGCCGCAGCTCAGCTCGATCCGGCCGCCGTGGCGGCCGTACTTGACGGCGTTCGACAGCAGGTTGTCGAGGACCTGGCGGAGACGGCGGGGATCGGCCTCGGTCGGCGCAGGGTGGATGCCCTGCTGGTCGATCGTCATGCCGACCTCGGCAGCGCGGGGCGTCGCGGCCTCGGCGGCGGCGGCGACGAGCTCGGCGACGTCGACCGGCTCGGGGGCGACGCGGATCTGCACGCCCGTCCGGTTCGATGAGCCGTCGGCCAGGATGTCGGAGATGAGGTCGAGGAGCCGCTCGGCGTTGCGGTTCGCCACGTCGAGGCTGCGCCGGGCCGGATCCGGCAGGGCCGGCACGTCGCTCGCGAGGTCGATGTAGCCGATGATCGAGGTGAGCGGCGTGCGCAGCTCGTGCGAGACGGAGGCGACGAGGTCCTCGCGGGCGCGCAGCGCGAGCTCCTGCTCGGTGACGTCCTGCGAGACGATGACGAGCTCCGCGTCGCCGTCCGCGCCGAGGCGGCGCGAGGTGACCTCCACCGCGCGGCGCTCCTCCCCCGGCGCGCCGTACCAGACGAGCTCCCGCTCGATCAGCTCCCCTCGCCGCGCCCGTGTCACGGGATCCTCGCCCTCCGGGAACTCCGTGGCGCCGTCGCGCGCGAACCGGCGCGCCGAGGCCTGCTCCGCGGCGTGCTGGCGGCGCTGCGCGGGGTTCGTCAGGGTCGCCGAGCCGTCGAGGGCGATGCGCTCCACGCCGAAGTCGACCGCGTCGAGCACCTCGGTCACGAGCCGCTCCTGCGTCTCGGCGCGGCCGAGCGCCTCCTGCAGCTCGTGGGACTGCTCCGCGAGGAGGCGGTTCTGCCGGCGGCCGCGAGCGGCCATGAGCGCCGTGACGACCGCGGCGGCCGCGACGGTGAGGGGCAGGAGCAGGGTGCTCGCGGCGAGCGTCCCGTCCCCGCTGAGCACCGTGCTCGCGAGGAAGGCCCAGTAGATGAGCGCGATGAGCGCGGACGATGCGATCGCGCCGACGAGGCCGAACGCCCACGCCGCCCACATGGCCGGGAAGATCCAGAGCAGGCCGAAGCCGGAGGCCGGCGAGGACTGCCGCAGCAGCGCGATCGCGACGATGTCGAACAGCGGGAGGAACGCGGACACCCAGGTCGGCACGCGCGACCACGGGATCGCGACCGCGGCGAGCGTCGCGACGAGCGCGCAGGCCACGCCGGCGGCGAAGACGCCGTCCGTGACGAGCTGGCCGAGGGCGAGCTCGATGGCGAGGCCGAGCACGATGACGATGGCGAGCAGCGACTGGTTGAGCCCGACGGTCCCGCCGAGCGCGCCGCCGAACCAGCGCTCCCGGCCTGTCGCCCGCGCGCTGGCCGCCGCCCTCGCGGTCGTCTGCTGCTGCATGCGTCGAAGCTACCGGTAGTAGCCGCGCAGGTGGCGGAGCACGCGATCCGTCTCCGGATGCCGCCGCCCCCGCCGCCAGGCGAGGCGGACCTCGATCCGCGGCGCGTCGGGCATGGGGAGGAAGACGACGCCCGGCCGAGGCGAGTAATGGGCGGTCGCGACCGGGGTGACGCCGACGATCCGGCCCTCCGCGACCAGGTCGAGCCACTCGTCCGTGTCGTGCGTCGGCACGAGCTCGGGGGCCGGCATGCCCTGCTCGAGCCAGAGCGCCGCGGTCGTGGTCCCGGTCGCGGCGTCGGAGCCGACGCGCGCATGCCGCAGATCGTCGAGACGGATCGCCACGCGCTCGGCGAGCGGGTGGTCGACGGCGAGCGAGCACACCCGTGCCTCGAAGCCGATCCGCGACCACTCGAACTCACGGTCGTCCATCGGGTGCCGCACGATCGCGAGGTCAGCGCTGCCGTCGCGCAGGCCGACGTCGTGCCGGTTGGCGTGCACCATGCGGATCGGCTGCTCCGGATGGGCACGGTTCCACGCGCGGAGCATGGGGGTGGTGTGCGCCCCGAGCGCCGCCCAGGCGTAGCCGATGCGGATGCTGCGGGTCTCCCCGCGCGCCCGGGCGACCGCCCGGTCGGCGTCGTCGAGGATGCGGCGGGCGTCGGCGCAGAACGCGCTCCCCGCGGGCGTGAACGCGACCGCGCGCGTCGTGCGCAGCACGAGCGGGGCGCCGACGGCCGCCTCGAGCGCCTGCACGCCGCGGGACATGGCCGCCTGCGAGCAGCCGAGCTCGGCCGCGGCGTCGGTGAACGAGCCGGTGCGCTCGAGCGCGACGAGCATCGCGAGATGGCGGAGCTCGACATTCATGCGATCAGCGTAACAATGAGCGTCCATCTCATTTCTCTGAGCATGAATTCGCGACTAGCGTCGTGAGGTGCCCACGCAGAACGCCCCGCAGCGGCTGTCGGGCGAACGATCCGCGGCGGCCCTCCAGGTCGGCGGTGCGCTCACGGCGCAGGTGGGCGCCGCGATCGGCGCCACCGCCTTCCCCATCGCCGGCTCGGCGCCCGTCGTCGCGATCCGCCAAGGCTTCGCCGCGATCGCGTTCCTCGTCATCGCCCGGCCGCCCGTGCACCGCATGCGCTGGCGGCAGCTCTGGCCCGCCTTGGTGCTCGCCGCCTCGCTCGTCCTCATGAACCTCTCGCTCTACGGCGCCGTCGAGCGCCTCGGCCTGGGGCTCGCCGTCACGCTCGAGTTCCTCGGACCGCTCGGCGTCGCCCTCGCCGCCTCCCGGCGGGCGCTCGACGCGGTGCTCGCGGTCGCCGCCTTCGGCGGCGTCGTGCTGCTCACCGGCACCGTGCCCGGCATCGACCCGCTCGGCGTCGTCCTCGCCCTCCTCGGCGCGCTCGGCTGGGCGGGCTACATCGTGTTCAGCCAGCTCGCCGGGCGACGCCTGCCGGGCCTGCAGGGCTCCGCGATCGCCCTGACGCTCGCCTCGCTCTGCACGCTGCCGATCCTGATCGCGGCGCTGCTGCACCTGTCCGGGGCCGACGCGCTCCGGCTGCTCGGTCTCGGCGTCTGCGCCTCGATCCTCTCCACCCTCATCCCGAACGCGATCGACATGACAGTGCTCCGCCGCATGCGCCGAGAGCTCTTCGGCGTCATCCAGAGCGCGCAGCCTGCGCTCGCCGCGCTCGTCGGCTTCGTCATCCTCGGCCAGTCGCTCGGCGCCTGGCAGATCGCCGGCCTCGTCCTCATCTCGGGCGTCAACGCCGTCGCCGTGCTCCTCGCGGGCCGCTCCCGCGGAGCGCGCGCCCCCGAGTTCGTGGACCCGATCGAGGCCGCGGAGGACGTCCTCGCGCTCCCCGACCACCGCGACCCGCCCACGGCCCCCATCCCAGTCGGCACCGCGGATCGGTAGCCTCGCGGGCCTCCGTCGGCGCGTACATGTGGGTGAGCGCCTGAGCAGGACTCGGGCAGCGGGACAGGAGTCGAGGACCTCCTGATTCCTGTCGGAGCGTTCCGGTCCTGTCCCAGCGTCGAGCCGGCCCGAGCAGACGGGCGGACCGGCTCAGGAACGCGCACGCAGCTCTTCCCAGAGCGCGTCGACCTGGGCGAGCGTCGCCTCGACGGGGCCGGAGTTGTCGATGACCTGCGTCGCGAGGGCGAGGCGCTGCGCGTCGGTGGCCTGGTTCGCGATGCGGGCGCGGGCCTCCTGCTCGGTCATGCCACGAGCCTCGACCATGCGGCGGACGCGCTCGTCCTCATCGGCCGTGACCACGATGACGCCGTCGAACTGCGGGGCGAGCCGCTCGGCGTTCTCCGCGAGCAGCGGGACGTCGTAGATCACGACGGCGTCGGGGTCGGCCGCGGCGGCCGCGGCGAAGGCCTCGCGGGCGAGGCGCTGCACCTCGGGATGCGTGATGGCGTTGAGCACGGCGAGCCGCTCGGGGTCGGCGAACACGATCGCGCCGAGCGCCGCCCGATCGAGCGAGCCGTCGGCCTGGAGCACGCCGGCCCCGAACGCCTCGGCGACCCGTGCGAGGCCCGGGCTCCCGGGCGCGACCGCCTCGCGGGCGAGCACGTCCGCGTCGACGACGACCGCGCCGAGCTCGCGCAGCCGGGACGAGACGAGGGACTTGCCCGCGGCGATGCCGCCGGTGAGGGCCAGGAGGCGCATGGGTCGAGCGTAGCGAGGTCTCGATACGCCCTTCGACTCGCGGCGCTCGCTCAGGGAACCACAGTTCGACTCGCGGCGCTCGCTCAGGGCTGCTCGACCCGCGACCGGCTAGAAGTCGAAGCCGCCGCCGAAGTCCCCGCCGAAATCGCCGCCGAAGTCGGAGCCGCCGTCGTAGGCGCCCTCGAAGCCGCCGTCCGCGGACGCGTCGCCCGCGCCGCCGTCGGCCGCCTGGCCGTCCGCGTAGCCCTGGTCGTAGGAGCCGTTCGCGTCGACGGGCGGCAGGAAGGCGTGCATGATCGAGGACGCCACGACGTAGCCGGCGATCGTGCCGAGCATGTTCGACGCGAACATGCTGCCGAAGGACGGACCGGCGAACACGCGCTCCATCGATCTCGACACGAAGTATGCGTTGAATGACGACTGGGCCCTGCACTTCAAGATCGGTTACACCGATGCCGAGGGCAACAC
>JAGIAU010000152.1 GCA_017744755.1 Microbacteriaceae bacterium | reverse complement strand
TTGTTCGCCAGGGCGAACGACAGGGCCATCGAGTAGCAGGCCGAGTGGGCCGCGCCGAGGAGCTCCTCGGGCGTCGTGGTGTCGGAGGCGGAGCCGGAGCGCGACGCCCAGGTGACGGGGAACTCGCCCTTGCCGGAGGCGAGCGCGACGTTGCCGGAGCCCTCGAGGAGCGAGCCGTGCCACTGCGTCGTGGCTTCAGAGGTGACTGCCATGCCGTGAGCCTACGGCGCGAGTACGATTGTCGCCATGTGCAAGCAGATCACGTGCGAGGAATGCGGCCGTCCGACCTGGGCCGGCTGCGGCCAGCACATCGAGCAGGCGCTCGCGGATGTGCCCGAGGCGGACCGCTGCCAGGGCCACGCGGAGCTCGTCGAGGCCTGAGCCGGTAACGCTCCGTCATACAGAACGCGCCCCGCGCGCCCTGACGGAGACTGGACGGATGCAGCCCGTCGTCGCGCTCTCGATCGCCGCGGGTGTCGTCCTGCTCGCGGCGCTGCTCGGCGTGTTCTGGAAGCGCACCACCGGTCGCGCACGGGACGCGAAGGGCGAGGCCTTCGCGGCGGGGGAGCTGCCGGGGCTCGAGGCGTTCGCGGAGGGCGCGACGCTCGTGCAGTTCTCGACGGAGTTCTGCTCGACGTGCCCGGGCACGCGCCGCTACCTGCAGCAGGTCGCGGCCGAGCGCAGCGGCATCGCCTATCACGACGTCGATCTCACGCACCGGCCCGAGCTCGCCTCGAAGCTGCACATCCTGCAGACGCCGACCGTCTTCGTCCTCGACCATGACGGCCGGCTCGTGAGCCGCTTCGGCGGGGCGCCGCGACGCGCGGAGCTCACCGCCGTCCTCGACACGCTCGTCCCCACGCCCGAGTACCACCTCTAGAAGGAAGCCATGACCACCACGCAGCAGGCCCCGAAGCCGATCGACGTCCGCGGTCCGCGGTTCACGGCCGGCGTGACGTTCCTCCTCGCCCTCGGCGCGCTCGTCGCGGGTCTGCTCGTGCCGATCGAGCGCAGCTGGGGCCTCCGCGTGCTCTCGCCGGAGTTCATCCTGCTCGCGCTGGCCTGGCTGAACTTCACGATCGGGACCATCTGGGGCGTCGGCGCGAACCCCTTCGGCGCGTTCTTCCGCACGGTCGTCCGCCCGCGGCTCCGGAAGCCCGCGGAGACGGAGGACCCGCGTCCGCCGCATTTCGCGCTCGGCATCGGCTTCGTGCTGTCGACGATCGGCCTCGTCCTGCACCTCATCGGGGTGCCGTGGGGTCTCGTCGTCGCGGCCGCGTTCATCGTCATCGCCTCGTTCCTGAACGCCTTCGTCGGCTACTGCCTCGGCTGCCAGATCTACCTCGCGCTCGCCCGCGCCGGCGTCATCAAGCCGTCCTCGCCGCTCGCCGCGTAGAACGCCGGCCCCGGGTAGCTTGGGTACGTGACCGACCTCCCCGAGATCCAGTTCCGCTCCGACGTCACGGTCGAGCTCGTCCGCTCCTCCGCGCACGACTCGGACGTCCTCTTCGCCGCCCGCGTCTCGACGCTCGGCGAGCAGACGCTCGAGGCCGCCGCCTCCGGCGCGGACGCGGGCGCGCGCGACCGCGGACTCATCAACTACCTCATGCGGGACCGCCATGGCAGCCCCTTCGAGCACAACTCGATGACCTTCTACGTGCAGGCGCCGATCTTCGTGTTCCGCGAGTTCATGCGCCACCGCATCGCCTCCTACAACGAGGAGTCGGGGCGCTACCGGGAGCTGCGTCCCGTGTTCTACGTCCCCGGCCCCGAGCGGAACCTCGTCCAGCGGGGCAAGCCCGGCGCCTACGAGTTCGTAGCCGGCACGCCGGAGCAGCACGAGGTCGTCGAGGCGCAGACGAAGGCGGCGGCGATCGTCGCCTACGAGGCCTATCAGGCCATGCTCGACGCGGGCGTCGCCCGCGAGGTCGCCCGCGGCGTGCTGCCCGTCGCGACGTACTCCTCGATGTACGTGACGATGAACGCGCGTTCGCTCATGAACTTCCTGTCGCTGCGCACCAAGCGGGAGGGCACGCACTTCCCGTCGTTCCCGCAGCGCGAGATCGAGATGGTGGCGGAGCAGATGGAGTCGCTCTGGGCCGAGCTCATGCCGATGACCTACGACGCCTTCAACGGCAACGGCCGCGTCGCGCCGTGACGACCGCGCTGATCACCGGGGCGAGCGCCGGCCTCGGCGCCGAGTTCGCGCGGCAGCTCGCGGCAGAGGGGCACGACCTCGTGCTCGTCGCCCGCTCTCGGACCGCGCTCGACGCGCTCGCCGCGGAGCTCGCGGCGGCGCACGGCGTGGCGACGGAGGTGCTCACCGCCGATCTGACGGACCCGGAGGACATCGAGCGGGTCGCGGCGCGGATCGCCGACCCGGACGCGCCCGTGGACGTTCTCGTCAACAATGCGGGCTACGGCCTCGACCTCGACTTCGCGGCGAACGACATCGAGGCGGAGGCCGCGCACCTGCGCATCCACGTCGAGACGCCGCTGCGGCTCTCGCATGCCGCCCTCGGCGCGATGCTCGCGCGCGGCGGCGGCCGGATCGTCAACGTCGCCTCGGTCGCCGGCTTCATCCCGCGCGCCACCTACGGCGCCGTCAAGGGCTTCATGATCGCGTTCAGCCGCTGGTCGAACGTCCGCTACCGCGCCCGCGGCGTGACGACGACGGCCGTCTGCCCCGGCTACACGCATACGCGCTTTCATGAGCGCCTCGGCCTGCCCATCGGGGAGGAGGGCGTGCCGCGGATCATGTGGCTGGACGCCCCCGACGTCGTGCGCAGCGGCCTGCGCGCCTCTCGGAAGGGCAGGGCGGTGAACGTGCCGTCGGCGCGCTACAAGGCGATCGTCGCGCTCACCCGGGTGCTCCCCGACGGCCTCCTCGCCCGGCTCGGCGAGCGCGGCCGCTGACCGCCCTCCGCGGGTCGAGCAGGCGCGCCAGCACCGTATCGAGACCTCGGTACGCTGAACCCATGGTGCGAATCGGTCAGCGCGGCCCGGAGATCTTCCCACTCGTCCTGGGCGGCAACGTGTTCGGCTGGACGGCCGGCCGGCCGGCCTCGTTCGCGATCCTCGACGCGTTCCGCGCGGCCGTGCCGGCCGGGCAGCCGATCATGATCGACACCGCGGAGGGCTACTCGTCCTGGGTGCCTGGCAACGACGGCTACGAGTCGGAGCGCATCATCGGCGAGTGGATCGCGGCGCGAGGTCCGAAGCACGTCCTGGTCGCGACGAAGACCGGCGGTCATCGCGATCACCGGAATCTGGACCCCGACCGCGTTCGCGCCGCGATCGACGGCTCGCTCGAGCGCCTCGGCGTCGAGTCGATCGACCTGTACTGGGCGCACTACGACGACGAGCACGTGTCGCTGGCGGAGCAGGTCGCCGTCTTCGGCGAGCTCGTCGCCTCGGGCAAGGCGAAGCGGATCGGCCTGTCGAACTACACGCCGGAGCGCCTGCGCGCCTGGATCGAGGAGGCGAGCCGCCAGGAGCAGGAGCTCCCGATCGCGTTCCAGCCGCACTACAACCTCGTGCACCGCAACGACGTCGAGGACCACGTCGTCCCGATCGCCGAGGAGCACGGCATCGGGCTGCTCCCGTACTACGCCCTCGCGAGCGGGTTCCTCGCCGGCAAGTACCGCGAGCGAGTCGAGGCGGGTGCGAGCCCCCGAGCCGCCGGCGCCTCGAAGTACGCGACCCCCCAGGGCCTCGCGATCGTGGACGAGCTGGAGCGCATCGGGAACGCCCACGGCGCGTCCGTCGCCGCGACCGCCCTCGCCTGGCTGCGCGCCCAGCCGACCGTCGCCGCCCCGATCGCCTCGGCGTCCCGCGCCGAGCAGGTCGCCGACCTCGTCGCGAGCGCGACCCTGAGCCTCACGGTCGAGGACCTCGCGGTCCTCGACAAGGTCTCTACCTGGACCCCCTAGCCGCAAGGAGCGAACCATGAGCATCGAGATCCCCGCCGACTTCGCCGCACTCCTCGACGTCCCAGTCGCGACGCTGACCACGATCGGCCCGAGCGGCTACCCGCAGTCCTCCGCCGTCTGGTTCCTTCCCGAGGACGGCGTCGTCAAGGTCTCGCTCGTCGACACCAATCAGAAGGTGCGGAACGCGCTCGCCAATCCCAAGGGCACCTACCTCTTCATCGACCCGGCGAACCCCTACAAGACGCTCGAGGTCCGCGGCGACCTCTCCGTCGAGCCCGACACGGACGTCGCCTTCCTCCGTCGCCAGCTCGCCAAGTACGGCACCACCCCCGAGGAGTTCGGCCGCGGCCTCGACGGCCGCGTCGTCCTCACCCTCACCCCAACCCGCGTCCGCACCTGGGGGTAGTCGCCGAATCGCGCCGCGGCAACTTGCCGAGATCAGGAAGATCGCCGGAGCCAGGATGTTCCGCCCCCGATTTTTCCTGGTCCGGGCAATTCTTCCGAGTCCGAGATCGTCGCCGCGGGCTCAGAGCGCCGGGTACTCGCCCGGATCGAAATAGCGCACCGGCTGCCGGTCCCCACGTGGAAAAAGGTGGGCGACTGAACGATGGCGGTAGACCTTCCGGACGGCTTCGTCGGCGACGCGACCGACGAACTCCCATCGCCCGTCGGCAGGCCATGCCTCGCGTCCGTCCAGGTACTTCGTCGTCCCGGCGCGGAACCACTCAGCCACCTGGTACACCTCTCGGACGATGCCATGGTTCGCGGCAAGGACGATTCGATACGCTCCAGCGCGCTCGACGTTCATCCACCACATGCCACGTGTCGCGTCATAGAGCGCGAGCGCCGACTCGTCGGAAGCCCCGTCGAAGCGCTTCCCGAGCCGCTCCTGTGCCTCCCGCAGGCTCCCGTCGATACGGATGATGAGTACGGGATGGGGGATCCGTACCAACGGGGTCGAGGAAAGCCGCGCATGGACGGTATCGATCGACTGTCGACCGTATTCGCGCGAGCCGTGACCTCCTTGACGATTCGTAAGTCGCTCGGGTCCGACGAGATCGATCGCCGCGGCCTCGACCTTGTACGCGGTCACCTCGTCGAGTCCGTGCGCCAGCAGTTCGATGCGAGGTTCGAAGCCGGCGGCCTGGATCTCCTTGATGCGCAGCACCTTCTCGTGCTCGCTCTGCTCATCGAGGTGCGTGAAGGCGCGGTTGCCCTTGCCCTTCCCGACATAGAACGGCTCGTCGGTCCGAGGGTCGGTGTAGATGTATACGTAGTACTTGAGACGCTCGATCTCACTGGCATCGAAGCGCTCGGACATGCCGAGATGCTAGCGAAATCTGTCCCGTGGCCGCGCGACCGGTCCCAGGCCACCGACTAGCCTGGACCCGTG